>NZ_FZOB01000010.1 GCF_900188395.1 Desulfurobacterium atlanticum
CTTGACTAATTAAATTTTGGATATAAATTCCCTTCGGCAGGCATCCTGGAATAAAAATCAGGATGCCTGCAAATCTATAAATTTACTAACAGCACAGGAGTACTAAAATGGCAAAAAAAGGACCTCGCGAAATAATACAGCTTGCCTGCACTGAGTGTAAAAGAAGAAACTACTCAACCACAAAAAACAAAAGAAACACTCCAGAAAGACTAGAACTTAGAAAATATTGCCCGTGGTGCAATAAACACACCTTGCACAGGGAAGTAAAATAGTTTATATTCTTTGTCGCATAACTAAGGTAGGCCAGTAGCCCAATTGGCAGGGCACCGGACTCCAAATCCGGCGGTTGGGGGTTCAAGTCCCTCCTGGCCTGCCATTTTATTTATTTTTGGAGGATAGATGTCTCCTATCCAATTTCTGAGTGACGTTAAAAGCGAACTTGAAAAGGTTACATGGCCAACAAAGGAGGATGTTATAAACAGCACAGTAGGGGTTATGCTGTTTACTCTGGCAATTGCTGCTTACTTTTGGGTTCTTGATATGGCATTTACTAAATTACTTCAGTTCATAATCAAACAGGGAGTTTAAGTTAATGGCTAAGGGCAAGTGGTATTCACTTCATGTTCAATCTGGATTTGAAGACAGAGTAAGAACCAACATAATTAAAACTCTCAATCAGGAAGGTTTGCTTGATAAGGTTGAAGAGATTTTTATACCTGCCAACGAAAGGGTTGTAATAAAAGTGGCAGGAAAAGAAAAGGCAGTTCTTCCTCTTAAAGGAGAGCATAAAACTTACGAAGTGGAATCTGAAGATGGAAAAAAAGTTACTTTCCACATTGAAAATGGCAAAGTGTGGGCGGAAGGTGAGGGACTTAAAAAAGGTTGTATACCTCCAAAGCCGATAGAAAGGATTGGACAGAAGATAAAGTGCCCGGAAGTTAAAGCTGAAGCAAAAATAGAACTTAGAGATAAGATGTATCCTGGATACATCTTCATAAAAGCAGACCTTGATAATAGAGTTAGAAGCACCATAAGAAGTGTCCCCAGAGTGCTCGGGTTTGTTAGCACAGGTGGAGAGCCGGTAGTTGTACCGGAATCTGAAATTACTGCAATGAGAGAAAGACTTGAAAAAGGTGTACCTAAAACAACAAAATTCAAGTTTGAGCCAGGAGAAAGAGTAAAGATAAAAGAAGGACCATTTATCGGCTTTGAAGGTGTAATCTCTGATATTGATGGAGAGAGAGAAAAGGTTATAGTTCTTGTAAACATCTTTGATAGACAAACACCTGTAGAACTTGAATTTGATCAGATAGAAAAAGTAAGTTAAACGATTTTAAATATTCTGGAGGAATAAAATGGCAAAAAAGGTTGTTGCTGAAGTTAAACTGCAATTACCTGCTGGCGAAGCCACACCAGCACCACCAGTTGGTCCGGCTTTAGGTCAGCACGGTGTTAATATTATGGAATTTGTTAAAGCTTTTAACGCTGCAACTGCAGATAAAAAAGGACTTGTTATCCCTGTTGTAATCACTATCTACGCAGATAGAACTTTCAGCTTTATAATGAAAACCCCTCCTGCTTCTGTTCTTATCAAGAAAGCAGCAGGTATAGAGAAAGGGGCACATATGCCAAAGAAAGAAAAAGTTGGAACTATCACAAGAGAACAGTTAAGGCAGATTGCAGAAACCAAAATGCCAGACCTTAACTGTTACGACATAGAAGCGGCAATGAGAATCATAGAAGGTACAGCAAGAAATATGGGTGTTGAAGTTGTTGACTGAGTAAATAAAAACTTACCACCAGAAGGTGGAAGGCAAAATTAGCCGACAGGAGGAAAAGATGCCAAAACACGGTAAAAAATATATGAATGCTCTTGCTCTTATTGACAGAACAAAGGCATATCCTATTGAAGAAGCTGTTGAACTTGTAAAGAAAATGGCTGAAGTAACAAAAAGAAACTTTGACCAGACTGTTGAAATGGCAGTAAGGCTCAATGTTGACCCAAAATATCAGGATCAAATGGTAAGAGGAAGTGTTGTTCTTCCACACGGTCTTGGTAAAGATGTTAAAGTAGCTGTTATTGCTCAAGGTGAAAAGCTTAATGAAGCAAAAGAAGCCGGTGCAGATTTTGTTGGTGGAGATGAGCTTGTTCAGAAAATTCAGCAGGGATGGCTTGACTTTGACGTTTTGATTGCTACTCCTGATATGATGGCAAAGGTGGGAAGACTTGGTAGAATTTTGGGACCAAGGGGACTTATGCCAAACCCTAAAACAGGAACAGTTACATTTGACATAGCAAAAGCTGTAAAGGAAGCAAAAGCAGGTAAAGTTGATTTCAAGGTTGAAAAAGCTGGAATCGTTCATGCTCCAATAGGTAAGGTCTCTTTCGATAAGCAAAAGCTGCTTGAAAATGCTCTTGCCCTTGTTAAAGCAATTCTTGCAGCTAAACCTTCAGGTGCCAAAGGACAGTATGTAAAAAGCATGGCTATTTCTGCTTCTATGGATCCAGGAGTTAAAATAGATATTTTTGATGCCATTAACAAAGCACAATCTATAGACTGATTTTCTCTCAGGAGAGGGTTGTCCCCTCTCTTGAATTTTCATAAAGCTATTTCTATATTTAAGTTCACTGTCGGGGCGTGGCGTAGCCTGGTAGCGCGCTGGCATGGGGGGCCAGAGGTCGCCCGTTCAAGTCGGGTCGCCCCGACCACTTTAACTTAAGGATAAAATATGAAAAAGCGGCATCTTCTATTTTTATGTTTATTACTTCTACCATCATGTAAAACGGTAACAGAAAAGCCCTTAGTATCAACAGTCAAAGAGTATCCATGGAAAACCATCAAAAAACCTTCTGACAGCTTAAAAGGTGTCGCGAACTGCTTTTTGAAATGTAGCAACGGGACATCCATTAACGGAAAAGCTATCATAAAACTATCAGATGATAAAGCTACAATAAAAGTCTATGCCTCAGCTGGTATCTACGCCGGAAAAATCACTGTATCTAATAAAGGAATTTTTGCTTCTGAAAACATTGCACCTTTTGCTACCTACATAAGAAACGTTGATCAGATAAAATCGGCTCTTACAGGATACATATACGATAGAAATTTCATAATTTTATCCCCCTATTTAATTGAAATACCATTTGGGAAAATAAAAGAGCTTTACTTTTATAAAGATGGAACTTTTGATAAAGTTGTTATTGAAAACCAACAATGCCAGTTAACTATAAAACCTATCAAGGTAAAAGAGGCTAAAAATGAGTAAATGCGTTGTCATACTATCAGGGGGACTTGACTCAACAACCGTTCTTTACTGGGCAAAAAAGCGATTTGATGAAATATTCGCAATTACCTTTTTTTACGGCCAAAGGCACAGTATAGAAGTGGAAATGGCAAAAAGAATAGCAGAGAAAGCCAGAGTGAAAGAACACAAACTGTTTAAAGTTGATCTCTCACAATTCGGAGGCTCTGCATTAACAGATAAAAACATAGAAGTCCCTGAAGCACATTCAGTTAAAGAAGTATTGGAAAGGGAGATACCTGTAACTTACGTGCCGTTTAGAAACGGAATTTTTATCTCCCTCGCTGCCGCCTATGCAGAAACAAAGCTGTGCACAAACATCGCTGGCGGATGGAACGCTGTTGACTTTAGCGGATATCCAGATTGTCGCCCATCCTTTTTGAAAGCGATGGAAGAAGCTTTAAATCAGGGAACGAAACTTGGAGCTGAAGGTAGAAGATGGAAAATATATGCTCCACTTATAAATCTTACAAAAGGAGATATTATAAAATTGGGGCTTGAACTTGGAGCAGATTATTCCTACTCTATCTCCTGTTACAGGGGAGAAGAGGTACCCTGCGGAACCTGTGACAGCTGTATTTTAAGAGCAAAAGGATGGCAGGAAGTTGGCATGGAAGACCATCTTATTAAAAGGTTAAAAATGGAAGGAAAAATTAAGGAGTAGTTACGGTGAAAGTTATTTTAATCTCCAAAAATATTCCAGAAATTGATATAGATACATCCGAACTTGAAAAGCATATAGCTTTTACATTTCTTGTTGACGGGATTTCAAGAGCCTGTTCCCACCAGCTTGTAAGACATCGCCTTGCATCTTACAGTCAGCAATCTCAAAGATATGTATCAATGAAAAATTTCCCCTACGTCACTCCCCCTTCAATAGAAAATAAAAATATAAGTTTTACAGTAAACAAAGAAAAAGTGTCATTAACATATAACGAATTTATGAATCTTATAGGAGAAGCTTATGGGTCTTTAATAGAACAAAACATTCCTAAAGAAGATGCAAGATTCATCCTTCCAAACAGTTGCGCAACAAGAGTAGTGTTTACAATGAATGGCAAAGAGCTTATCCATTTCCTTAAACTAAGAACATGTAACAGAGCACAGTGGGAAATAAGAGAAATGGCTTTAGAAATATTAAAAATAGTAAGAGAAGTACTCCCTGAAATATTCAAAAAAATTGGCCCGGAGTGTTTTACTACCGGTATCTGTCCGGAAGGAGAGAAAACCTGTGGAAAAAAAGAGGAAGTAATAAACTTCTTTAAAAGTTTTTAAAAAGCTGGAGGCGAATTTATGAACATGCTTAAAGAAATAGAAAAGGCTGTAAATCTACTAAAAAAACAAAACATTGAAAAGTTTGATATTTTTGCAACCATCTCTCACGGTTTTTCCGTTGAGGTCAAAGACAAAAAAGTTGAAAAGATAAAAGTGCCACTTAAAAAGGGAGTTGCCATAAGAGTAATCATAGATGGAAAGATGGGCTTTGCTTACACAAGGGATACTTCAGACGACGGTATAAGAATAGCGATAGAGTGTGCAAGAGATAACGCATCAGGAAGTGACCCTGATGAATATGAAATATCTATGCCTGCTAAACCGTCTATTGAGTTTTCCCTTTCAGATGAAAATTTTAAAAACATCTCTCTAGAAAGAAAAATAGAGATTGCAAAAGCCCTTGAAGAAAAAGCTTACTCTCTTGACAGCAGGGTAAAAAAAGTTAGAAAGGCTTCTTATTCAGATTCTATTACAAAAGTCTTCTACTACAACTCCAACGATCATTCCTTCTCCTATGAAACAACAGCTTACTCCTTGAGTATAATGGTCAAAGCTGAAGATGGTAGCGACAGCCAGATGGGATGGGATTTTGATGCTGTAAGGAAATTCTCCAACCTTAACAGCGATCTTGTAGCATCAAGAGCAGTGGAAAACGCTACATTACTTCTTGGAGCAAAACCGATAAAAACACAAAAAATCCCTGTAATCTTTAAAAATACCGTTTTTGCCGAACTTATAGACGCACTATCGGCAGGATTCTTAGGAAACAATGTATTAAGAAAAAAATCGTTATTTACAAACAGGTTGGGTTTTGAAATTGCAAGTCATGTCCTTTCAATACATGATAATCCTTTAACCGAAGATGGAATGGGCTCAAGACCTTATGATGACGAAGGAACCGTTACAAGGAAAAAGGCTATCATAGAAAGAGGCGTTCTTAAAAATTTCCTCGTTGACATATACTCAGCAAGAAAACTAAATCTGTCTCCCACAGGTAACGGAATAAGGCACGGAATAGAGTCATTACCACAATCGGGAATAACAAATCTTGTTGTTGAACCTGGAGCTTTAAACCTTGAACAACTTATAAGAACACCGGAAGAAGTTCTTGTAATAACAGATGCTATGGGAATTCATACCATAAATCCCATATCAGGTGAGTTTTCTATAGGTGTAAGCGGGCTTCTTATAAAGGAAGGAAATATAGTTCAACCTGTAACAGGATGCACAGTTGCAGGAAATGTGAAAAAGCTTCTCCAAAACATAAGTGAAGTTGGAAGAGACTCAAGATGGCTTGGAAACATCTCAAGTCCATCGGTCCTGATCAAAGAGTTAATGGTTGGTGGAGAATGAAAGGAAGGAGAAAAGAAAGGGTAGAATCTCTTTTAAAAAGAGAATTGTCAAATATTATTACATTTGAAATAGATAAACCTGAAGGGGTGAATTTTATTACTGTAAGCAGAATAGACCTTTCAAAGGACGGAAGAAAAGCAACAGTCTATATCTCAACGTTAAGAAGAGAAGAGGCAATTAAAAGCGTTGAAACACTTAACAAAGCAGCCGGCTATATCCACGGACTTCTTGGAAGAAGATTGCGAATGAAAATCGTACCAAGACCAGAATTTAAAGTAGCGTTAGACTCTTTTACAGGAGAGTGAAAGTGAAAACTTTAAGCAGAAAAGAGGTTGCTCAGCTTATAGAAAACATGGAAGGGAAAATACTTATAACCTCACACAAAAATCCTGACGGTGATGCCATAGGAAGTTCTCTCGGATGGTTTAACTTTTTAAGAAAACTTAAAAGCAATGTTAAGGTTATTCTTAAAGATAAAATTCCTTACTTTTACGATTTTCTTCCAAACATTAATAAAATTTCAACTTCCCACTCTATCAACGAACAGTTTGACTGGGTAATAATCCTTGATGTATCAGAAACTGAAAGAACAGGTTTTGATTCAATCCCTGCAAAAAATTCTTTAGTCATAGACCACCACATAACCGCAAACCCGGATAGCACATTCGCTATTGTTGAACCCAAAATGCCAAGCACATGTGAGTTGTCTCTTGAAATTATGAAGCTTATAGGTGAAAATCTGATAGATTACGAAGTTGCCCTTCCGCTTTATATGGGAATGGTAACAGACACAGGAAGCTTTGGCTACAACTCAACAACTCCAGATACCTTAAGAAATGCGGCGTTTCTCCTTGAAAGGGGCATCAACCCCTACACAGTAATTAAAAATCTCTTTGAAAGGAATAGAGTCACAAGAATAAAACTCCTCAAGAAGGTTCTTGATACTCTTAATTTTGCTGCAAACGGAAAAATAGCACACATCACAGTGCTTCAAAAATTCCTCAAAGAAACAGGAGCCGGACTTGAGGAAACAGAAGGGTTTATCTCATACCCACGTTCAATAGAAGGAGTAGAGGTTGCCATATTCTTTAAAGAGTTTGAAGACGGGAAGTGGAAAGTTTCTTTACGTTCTAAAGGAAATATTGATGTTGCAGCAGTGGCTTCAAAATTTGGAGGCGGCGGGCATGTTATGGCTGCCGGATTTGAATATTCTGGAGAGGGAATAGAAAATCTTAAAAAAGAACTATTTGAACACCTTTCAAAGCTTTTAAATCAATAATGTTTATCTCCTGTGAGAAATACCGGCCCTGCCGGTGTTTCTAAAATTTTTATCTTTACCCCGTAAATTTCAGAAAGAATATCCTCATTTATGATACTATCCTTATTCCCAGCAACAAACTTCCCATTTCCCAAAACCAGAACCTTCTCAACGTAATTCCACACAAAATTAAGATCATGAGTAACCATACAGATGCCTATCCTGTTATTTTTATGCAGGAAGTTTATTGCGTTTATAAGTCTTCTCGCACTTTTAATATCCACTCCCGTTGTAGGCTCATCAAGAAAAAGATAATGAGGACTTGAAATAAGTGCTCTTGCTATAAGGACCTTTCTTTGCTGACCACCTGAAAGATTTTTAAACGGAGTATTTTTCAAATGAGCCATATCAAAAAATTCAAGCCACTCTACAGCCCTTGCTACATCCTTATCTGTAATCTTTTCCAGCCGTTTCTTTTTCATAAACAAACCTGACAAAACCACATCTAAAGCCGTTGCGGGAAAAATTTTTGAATAACTCTCTAACTGTGGAACATAAGAAATAAATTTTTTTTCATCACAACCAACATGGAATGTACAATCAATACCATGGATATAAACCTTACCCTCAACAGGAGGAACTATACCTAAAATTGTTTTCAGAAGCGTTGATTTTCCAGCACCGTTTGGACCAACCACTACCCAGAACTCTCCCTCATCCATAAAAAGAGAAAGCCCCTTTAAAAGGGGCTTTCCTTTATAGCCGATAGCAAGATTTTCTAACGTTATTCCCCAGCGATGCATATTATTTCAGCTCAAACAATTTATCAAACTGGATAAATCCTCTATGAATATAGCCTTTATCTTTTTCTGTAGGCGGAATATAAACAATTGTAGGAGTTGCGTTTATACCTTTCTTAACAAGCTGTGCTCTTATATCTCTATAGAACTTCTCAAGCTCTTTCCTTTCCTTTTCAGGAATTTTGTTATAGTTCTTTTCAACCTCTTCTTCAAAGCTCCTTCTAAATTTACCGAAGTTACCGTCTCCTCTCATAAAAATATGACCCATAGCTTTTTGAGCACCTTCTTTCCTTGCAAGGTAGGTATAGTAAACAAAACCTTTTACAGAAGTTTCCCCGTGAACAGGAAGAGGAACAAAAACAAGCTTTATCCCTTCTTTAAGGGATTTAGCAACCTTCCCAAAATTGTTGTAGCAAAACGGACAGTAAACATCCCATACTATGTAAACAACCTTATCCCCTTTTCCTATAGTATGTGGAATGTTTTTATCTTCAAGTTCCTTTACAATCTTTTTAAACCACGAAAGGTCGGTTTTATACATCTCTTCCTGTTTTTCAGGCTCTATAGGAGCTGCAAGAGGCATACCGTCCTTACTTTCTCCTGTAATTTCATAAATCTTAAAAGTCATAATTTTTCCTTTCCCATCTTTACCGGCCTCTTCTGTTGAAAGCCACACATAGCCGTAAACATATCTTGGACTTTTCTTATCTTTAAACTTAACCTTATACGCCCTTAAAGTAACTGTCTTATTTGTAGGTTCAACATCAACAAGCTCAAGATTTCGGCCAGCAGCATGACCAAACATCTTTTTCACAAGTTCAACATCCTCTTTTGTTGCCGAGCTTACCACATCCTTGGATGTTTTAGAGGATTGTGCACATGAAAATGACGTTGTTAAAGCAAGAACAGTTAAAAAGTAGAGATACTTCTTCATCGTTTTTCTCCTTCCTCAAGAATTAAAAAGGGGAGCTTAAAGCTCCCCTCTATCCAATTTAATCTTTGCCTGCGCGGCGGCAAGTCTTGCAATAGGAACCCTGAACGGAGAAGGACTAACATATTGAATACCCAATTTCTGGAAGAAATTAATGGATCTCGGATCTCCACCGTGCTCTCCACAAACACCTGTCTTCAGCTCAGGCCTTGTCTTTGTTCCCTTCTCTATAGCAATCTTTACAAGTTGACCAACTCCGTTTTCATCAATATGCATAAACGGATCACCTTTTAAAATACCTTCCTCAATATATGTGCCTATAAATCTTCCTGCATCATCCCTTGAAAGACCGAATGTCATCTGAGTAAGGTCATTTGTTCCAAAAGAGAAATACTCAGCATCTCTGGCAAGCTGGTCTGCAATAAGAGCCGCCCTTGGTATCTCTATCATCGTCCCAACCTGATAAGGGACTTCCACTCCCGTTTCAACGAAAACTTCAGCAGCGATTCTATCTATCATTTTTCTTAAAATAGACAGCTCTCTGTCATCAGCTATTAAAGGAAGCATAATTTCAGGCCTTACATCCACTCCTTCCTTTTTACACTGGCAGGCAGCTTCCATTATAGCCCTTACCTGCATCTCGTAGATTTCAGGATAAGCTATACCAAGCCTTGAACCTCTAAGACCGAGCATCGGGTTAACTTCATGAAGTTCTTCTGCCCTTCTCTTAATCTCTTCAACAGATATACCCATCTCTTTCGCCGTCTTTTCAAACTCCTCTTCTGTCTTAGGTAAAAACTCATGAAGAGGCGGATCAAGAAGCCTGATATTAACTGGAAGTCCATCCATTACTTCAAAGATAGCTTTAAAATCGCTCCTTTGCATAGGAAGAAGTTTTTTAAGGGCTTTTTCCCTTTCCTCTTTTGTTTTAGCAAGAATCATCTCTCTTACCACAGGAATTCTATCTTCATCAAAAAACATATGCTCTGTTCTACAGAGTCCTATCCCTTCAGCTCCAAACTTTCTACCCTGAAGAGCATCTTCAGGAGTGTCAGCATTTACCCTTATTCTTATACTTCTTATCTCATCAGCCCACTTCATAAGTTCTTCAAATTCACCTGAAATATCGGCAGGAATCGTTTTTATCTCTCCGTGGAATATCTCACCTGTAGAACCATCAATAGTTATAACATCACCCTTTTTAACAACAATATCTCCTACTCTAAACTCTTCTTTGTCATAATCAACAGTTATGGTTTCAGCACCAACTATACAGGTTTTACCCATACCCCTTGCAACCACTGCAGCATGAGAAGTCATACCACCCCTTGCAGTTAAAATACCTTCAGCAGCATGCATACCGTGTATATCTTCAGGAGAGGTTTCATGTCTCACAAGAATAACCCTTTTACCCTTTTCTTTCATCTCAACAGCTTCATCAGCAGAGAAAACAACAACACCAGAAACAGCACCAGGAGCTGCTGGGAGACCTTTAGTTATAAATCTTCCCTGCTCTATTGCCCTTTTCTTGTCCTCCTCATCAATCATAGGATGAAGAAGTTGATTGATGAGGGAAGGATCTATCCTAAGAAGTGCTTCTTCTTTTGTTATAAGACCTTCCTTCACAAGGTCAACAGCTATCTTTACGGCAGCTCTCGCAGTCCTTTTACCCGTTCGTGTTTGAAGCATGTAAAGTTTGCCGTTTTCTATGGTAAACTCTATATCCTGCATATCCTTATAGTGCTTTTCAAGAATTTCTCTAATCCTTTCAAGCTCCTTATAAACTTCAGGAAACTCCTCTTCAAGAGAAACCTGAGATTCATCTGTCTTTTGAGATTTCTTAAGAGGCTGTGGAGTCCTTATACCGGCTACAACATCTTCACCTTGAGCATTTTTAAGATATTCACCGTAAAACTCGTTTTCACCTGTTGATGGATTTCTTGTAAAGGCAACCCCTGTTCCTGAAGTTTCTCCAAGGTTCCCAAAAACCATTGCAACAATATTTACAGCAGTTCCATAATCTTCAGGAATCTTATTGATCTCCCTGTATTTTATAGCTCTTGGATTGTTCCATGACTCAAAAACAGCTCTAACAGCCATCTCAAGCTGCCTGTAAGGATCCTGAGGAAACTCCTGTCCCGTTTCTTCCTTAACCATCTTTTTATATCTATCTACTATCTCTTTAAAATCTTCGGCAGTCAGATCTATATCCTCTTTAGCCCCAATTTCTTTTTTCTTACCTTCAAGAATCTCTTCAAACTTCTCATGTGGGATACCCATAACAACGTTTCCAAACATCTGAATAAAGCGCCTGTATGAATCCCATGCAAATCTTTCATTCCCTGTGCTTTTTGCTAACCCTTCCACCGACTCATCATTTAGACCAAGATTGAGAATCGTATCCATCATTCCAGGCATTGACACAGGAGCACCAGAACGAACAGCAACAAGAAGAGGCATCTCCTTATCACCAAACTTTCTTCCAACAACCTTCTCAATCTTCTTCATCCCTTCTAAAACTTCATCCCACAAGCCTTCCGGAAACTGATGTCCAAGATTGAAATACTCCTTGCAAACTTCTGTTGTGATAGTAATACCTGGTGGAACAGGTAATCCTAAATTGGTCATCTCTGCGAGATTGGCACCTTTACCGCCTAAAAGATTTTTCATACTTGCAGTTCCTTCTGCCTTACCACCACCAAAAAAATAAACTCTTTTAACCATCAGCCGCCCCCTTGCTTAACCTCTAATCTTTCTAAAGTCTGCAATCTGAGAAATCGTTTCTGATATCTCTTTTAAAATAGAAAGCCTTCTATTTCTCACTTCCTCATCTTTATCCATTACCATCACATTATCAAAAAAAGCATCAACACTATCTTTAAGCTTCTTTACAGCAAGAAGTGCATCTTTATAGTTCCTATCTTCAATACTTCTTTCTATTTCAGCTTTAACTTCAGTAAAACTCTCCAGAAGCTGCTTTTCATACCTGTTGTCAACACTACCAATATCTACTGGATTAAACCCTTCAGGGATAATATTCATCACCCTTCTCATAGTAAGAAGAACTTCCTCAAAGCCCTCTTCTTTCCTTAACTGTTCAATCGCTTCTATCCGTTTAAGAGCATCTGCAAGATTATCCGTAGCACCAACTACCGCATCTATAGTATCATGACTGAATCTATCTGAAAGCAACCCTTTGAATCTATCTTTGATAAACTCAAGCACATCATTAATTGCAAAATTTTCATTAAGCGACATTCCCTGAGAGCTATATAGGTTAAAACTCTCTTTCAAAAGTTCCCAGAGGTTTAAAAACACTCCTTTCTCAACCAGTATCCTTACAAGCCCTATAGCATTTCTTCTTAAAGCAAACGGATCCATTGAACCGGTAGGTTTAAGCCCTGCACCGAAAAATCCTACAAGATTATCTATCTTCTCTGCAACAGAGAGAGATATACCTGCACCTGTTTCTGGAAGAGTATCATCAGAAAACCTTGGCAGATACTGCTCAAATATCGCTTCAGCCACCTCTTTATCCTCACCATCAAGAAGGGCATAGTTCTTACCCATCACGCCTTGAAGCTCTGTAAACTCCTTTACCATCTCAGTAACAAGGTCAGCCTTTGAAAGGAAAGCAGCTCTTTCCGCTTTCCTTTTATCTGCATTTATAAAATCAGCTACAAATGGAGATAGTTGCTTTAACCTTTCAACCTTTTGATACATCGTGCCAAGCTTATCATGAAACACAATACCTTTTAACCTTTCAACTTTTGCTGAAAGAGGCGTTTTTCTGTCCTCTTCAAAGAAAAACATCGCATCGGCAAGACGCGCCCTTAAAACTTTCTCATAACCGTGCCTTACAACTGCTTCATCAGGCGGCTTTATGTTTGAAACGGCAACAAAATAGTTTTTCAACTTTCCATTTCTATCTTTTAAAGAAAAGTAACGCTGATGTTCTTTCATAACAACAATCGGAACCTCTTCAGGAAGCTCAAGGTATATCCTATCAAAACTTCCAAGAATCGGATACGGATACTCTACAAGATTTGCAACCTCTTCAAGAAGCTCCTCATCTTCAAAAAGAACTCCTTCCACCGATTCAGCCAGAGTTTTAGCTACATCAAAAATAATAGCTTTTCTCTTTTCTATATCCGCAACAACAAACCTTCTTTCAAGCTCCTCTATAAAGTTATCAACCTCTCTTACATCAAGGGGCTCAGGTGATAAAAATCTATGACCGTAAGAGATAACGTCTGAGTTTATCCCATCAAGTGAAAATGAAACTTTTTCTTCTCCAAAAACACAACATATCCAGCGTATAGGCCTTCCAAACCTTAAATTCCCACTGCCCCAGCGCATGCTCTTTTTAAATGGAATTTTTCTGATAATTTCAGGAAGTTTTTCTTTCAAAAGAGAAACAGTATCCTTACCTTTTACAATTTTTTTAAAACCAGCATAAATACCTTTTTCTGTCTCTATCTTTATAAGCTCTGAAACATCCACACCTTTTGACTTTGCAAAACCAAGAGCCGCTTTTGTTGGATTTCCATCACAGTCAAAAGCAGCTTTCCATGAAGGCCCTGTAACAAGTACCTCTCTATCTGGTTCCTTTTCTGGAACACCTTCGGCAATCAAGATAAGTCTTCGCGGCGTTCCAAACACCTCCACAGCTTCAGCAAAAAGATGGGATTCTTTCAACAGATTTTGAAATTGAGACTTTAAATTTTCAAGGGCAGGTTTTATAAAAGATGCAGGAAGTTCCTCTGTACCTATCTCAAGAACAAAGTTTTTAGCTTTCACCAGCACTTACCCCTTCTTTCTTTTTCAGATACTCTTTTGCACACAGATTGGCAAGCTTTCTAACTCTTCCTATGTAGGAAGCTCTCTCAGCAACAGATATAGCACCTCTTGCATCAAGGATGTTAAAAACATGAGAACATTTTAAGCAGAAATCGTAAGCTGGCAGAACCAACCCTTTTTCAACAAGTCGCTTTGATTCCTTTTCATACTTTGAGAATAGGTCAAAAAGCATATCCACATCTGCCTCTTCAAAGTTGTAAACAGACCACTGATATTCAGCTTCCTTATAAAGATCACCATATTTAACGCCGTCAGTCCATACAATATCAAAAACGTTATCAACATTCTGAATATACATAGCTATTCTTTCAAGACCGTAGGTGATTTCCACAGAAACAGGATTAAGGGTTATACCACCCGCCTGCTGGAAATAAGTAAACTGGGTAATCTCCATACCATCAAGCCAGACCTCCCAACCAAGCCCCCAGGCTCCAAGGGTCGGAGACTCCCAGTCATCCTCAACAAAACGGATGTCGTGCTCATAAGGATTTATTCCCAGAGCCTTAAGGCTTCCAAGATAAAGTTCCTGGCTGTTTTCAGGAGATGGTTTAAGGATCACCTGAAACTGAAAGTATCTTTGAAGCCTGTTAGGATTCTCACCATACCTTCCATCAGCAGGCCTTCTGCACGCCTGAACATAAGCTACATTCCACGGTTTAGGATCAAGAACTTTTAAAAAAGTGAAAGGATGCATTGTTCCTGCACCCTGCTCAACATCATAACTTTTTCCTATTATGCAACCCTTCTCAGACCAGTAGTTTTCCAGTGTAAATATTATTTCCTGAAAAGTCACCTTAAATCTCCACAAAATTTAGTAAAAATTTCGCGCTAATTTTAAAATTCTTTAAAAAATCAGTCAAATAAATGCAGAAACATTCTACCATTGATAGAAAACAGAAACAAAAAAGGGGCAGCCTGTAGCTGCCCCAACTGTAAAGTTACCAAATCCCAAATCACTTAGCTATTTTTACCTCTTCAGCTATAAGGTCTCCCATCTCTTCTGTTGAAACAAGCTTACAACCTTCAGAGTAGATATCTTTTGTTCTGTAACCTTTTGCAAGGACAGAACGCACAGCCTTATCTATAGCTTCTTCCACTTCAGGCATATCAAACGAGTAGGTAAACATCATCGCTGCTGAGTTTATAGTAGCAATAGGATTCGCTATGTTCTGACCGGCTATATCAGGTGCAGAACCGTGGATCGGCTCATAAAGACCTATCTTTCCGCCGATACTTGCAGACGGAAGCATTCCTAAAGAACCTGTAAGCATGGCACAGGCATCAGAAAGAATATCTCCAAACATATTCGTGGTTACAATTACATCAAACTGCTTTGGCCACCTTATTATCTGCATTGCAGCGTTATCAACATACATATGATTTAGCTCTACATCTTCATACTCTTTATGAACCCTTTCAACAACCTCTCTCCAGAGCACCGTAGCTTCAAGAACGTTGGCTTTATCAACACTTGTTACTTTTTTACCTCTCTTTCTTGCAACCTCAAAAGCAACTCTTGCAATTCTTTCAACTTCATGCTCTTTGTATCTTAAAGTGTTAATTCCCACTCTTTCATCACCATCAACAAAAATACCTTTTGGAATCCCAAAATAGATTCCGCTGTTAAGCTCCCTGACAACCATTATGTCAACACCTTTAATTATCTCAGGCTTTAAAGATGAAGCATCTATAAGCTCATCGTAAAGCTTTGCAGGTCTCAAGTTTGCAAAGGTATTTAAAAGCTTCCTTAAACCGAGCAATGCCCTTTCCGGTCTTATTGAAAATTCAAGATTATCCCACTTTGGGCCACCTACAGCACCAAGTAAAACCGCATCTGAAGATAAAACTATCTCTTTAGTTTCATCTGGAAATGGGACACCGGTTTCATCTATTGCCGCTCCACCTATAAGAGCTTCTTTATAGGTGATTTCCAGTCCAAACCTCTCTGCAGCAGCATCCATAACTTTTATCGCCTGCCTAACAATTTCAGGCCCTATACCGTCTCCCGGTAAAACTGCAACTTTTATCCTCTTCAAGATAACCTCCCTATCTGTTTTCCTTCAATTTCTTTTTTGCATACTCCATAAGCCCGCCTGCATCCATTATTTCCCTTATCTCCGGCGGAATCGGAGTAGCCTGAAATTCCGTATTTTTAGTAATATTTCTAATAATACCCGTAACAGGATTTACTTCAACAATATCACCTTCCTCAATACCTTCCACAGCTTCTGGAGACTCAAAAATCGGAAGACCAATATTTATACAGTTTCTGTAGAAAATTCTTGCAAAAGATTTTGCAATAACAGCAGATACACCTGCAGCCTTTATCGCAATAGGAGCATGCTCCCTGGAAGAACCGCAACCAAAATTTTTCCCTGCAACAATAATATCCCCTTTCTGCACTTTGGAGGGAAATTCAGGGTCAGCATCCTCCATACAGTGTTTTGCAAGTTCTGCAGGATCAGAAGTGTTAAGATACCTTGCAGGTATTATCTCATCCGTATTTATATCATCCCCGAACTTAAAAGCTTTTCCTCTGTAAACTTCACTGGACATAACCTGCCTCCTTAAGTTATCTTAAAGTTGAAGTTGAATTTTATCAAAGCATTACGTTTATATCCTACCGCAACAGTGAGAGTGTTTGAAAATTCTCATTTGTTTCTAAAAGGTATTGAGATTCTTCGGCTGCAAAGCAGCCTCAGAATGACGATGAAAGTCATCCTGAGGGCAAAGCCCGAAGGATCTCTTAAAGTTCATAGCCATTTTTCAAACAGCCTCCCGCAACAGTTACAAAATTCCACAGTTAGTGTTATAAATTATTAGATGAGTTTTAAGATTACAACCTGAGGGTCTGGAAATGAAAATACGAACAAAATTTGCAATTCTCCTTACAATAATGGGACTTTTTGGCTTTTTGGCTGCAACTGTAGGTATATACGGAATGCGTATCCACGTAAGAGTGGATAACGCTATAGAAGTGGCAAACACAGAAAAGTATCTCCTTGAAAAAATTTTAAGAAGTTATCTGTTTCTAAAAGAAGGTTATGACGGAAAAATAGAGAAAGAGCTTAAAACAAGCCAGAGAATGTTTGAAATAAACCTGAAAGCTATCAAAAACGGTGGAGTTGTTCTTGTACCAAAAGAAGCCACAAACAATAACCCATTTCAAAATTTTTACATAAAACCCCTGGGAAAACAAAAGGAATACAAGCCACTTTTAACAAAAATAGAAAGAGAATGGAAAAACATCAAAAATTTACTTACATCCAGTGCTCCACCCTATGAAATCTACATTGAATCAAAAAAGATTAAAAAAGAGTTAAACATACTAATAGATAAACTGAAACTCAGCGACGATAGGTATCTCTTTTATGAACTTGAAATAGGATTTATCATTGCAGGAACTTTCGTTTTCATTATAATAGGCATCATGTTATTTGATGTTTCAAAAAAGATAGAAAAACTTTCCTATGCCATCACAAGTATTCCAACAGGAAAATTCTGCAAACTCTCAAAACTTCCCGAAAAATACAGAACAAACGATGAAATAGGTCAGGCGTTTATCGCAGCAGAGGAAACTTCACAACTTATATTCTCTCTCCTCGGAAGAATAAAAAAGATGCTTCAGAACTTCCAGACAGGAAAAATTTCAAAGGTCAGAACCGACGATCTTGAAGGGAAATGGAAGGAGATAGGAGAACTCCTTAACGCCATATCGGAAAAATGGGCAGAAGGAGCACAAACTACACTGAGATGGATTGAATGTTTCAAAAAGCTTAAAAGCTGTGAAACTTGTGAAAGAAGATTTAACTGTATCATCCCTGCCGATAATCAAGGAATATACAAAGAGATCTACGGCACTTTAAAAAAACTGAAAGATGAAACAATGGTTGCAGCAGACGAAATAGATAGATTCAGAAAAGAAATTTCAAAAGCTATAAGAGAAGGGAAAACATTCATACCTTCAAGTATTGATTACTCAAAAATTCCCGATTTTCTCCATGAAATCGCAAAATCACTTGAAGATATGGCAATCTCCCTTTTAAACGCACTTTCAAGCCAGAAAATATTTCTTGCAACCGTTTCCCACGATATAAGAACTCCTTTAAACGGCATAATCGGCTTTTTAGGATTGTTAAACCAGTCTGACAAGCTTTCTCCAAAAGACAGAGAATATGTAGAACTTGCACTGTCAAGTGCAAAACAGCTTTTAAGTCTTGTAAACGATATACTGGATGTGGCAAAAATACAGGCTGAACAGATAGAACTTTACACAGAACCGATAAACATAATTAAAGTGGTTAAAGACACAGCCTACGCTTTATCTTCCAACTTAAAAGAAGGAGTAGAACTAAAATTTAACTTCCCTGAAGAGGAACTATGGGTAGAAGGAGATGAAAAAAGAATTAAACAGATATTCTTCAACCTCCTTTCAAACGCAGCGAAATTCACAGAGAAAGGCTTTATTGAAGTTGGGCTAAAAAGAGTAAAAGAGGAGAAAGAGAAAAATGCATACAAACTTCTCTTTTATGTGAAAGACACAGGTATAGGCATTCCTTACGAAAAACAGCCACTTCTTTTCAAGCCATTCTCACAGATTAAAAGTAGAACAGCTAAGAAAGTGGAAGGCACAGGACTTGGTCTTTTCATAACCAAAAAACTTGCAAACATTATGGGTGGAGATGTGTGGGTTGATAGCAAGCCCGGAAAGGGTTCCACCTTTTATGTATTACTTGAACTAAAGAAAGCAAAACCACCAGCAAAGCAAGAACAACTTGATGAAATGGAATGTGAAAATGTGGATAAAAACCTTAAAATTCTTATTGCTGAAGATATAATAGTTAATCAAATATTTATCAGAGAACTTCTTAAAAAGAAATTCGGTATAGAAAATGTAAAAATTGTTGACAACGGTAAAAAAGCTGTTGAAGCTGCCGAAAAGGAACAGTTTGACCTGATTTTGATGGATCTTAAAATGCCTGTAATGGACGGTTTAACAGCTATAGAAGAAATTAGAAAGAAAGGAATAGATGTGCCTATATTTATGCTGACAGCAGATGCTTTCAGAGATTCTGAAGAGAAAGCTATAAAAGCAGGAGCTGATGGTTATCTTGTGAAACCTGTTGATTTTAAACAACTCTGCAAAGCTCTCTCATACGCTTCAAAGATAAAGATGAAACGAAAAGGTGAAGAGAAATGAACAAAGTAGGTATTTGTGTTGGAGAAGCAACTCCAAGGGAAATAACATTTATAAGCAACGGAAATATCCAGCTTGGAGACTATGTAGAACTCTCCTACGATGGATTTAGAACCCTTGGATTTGTTAAAGAGATACGCTGCATAAACAGAACGGTAAGTGAAGACCTTAACATAAAAGATATAGAAAAACTTAAAAGCCTAACAGACGGATTTAAAACATACATAGGGAAAATAGCGATTCTTGGCGATGTGGAAAAAGGAATGTTTGTTCCCAGAACTCCGCCGCCACCTGGAACAGACATCTTTCCGGCATCAAAGGAAACCCTTGAAAAAGTGTTTGGAAAAGATGACGGTAAAAAACTCAAACTTGGAACGCTGCTTACAAGGCCTGATGTAAACGTTTATGTTGATATAGACCAGATAGTCAGCAGACACCTTGCAATCCTTGCAATTACAGGGGGCGGTAAGTCAAATACCGTTTCTGTTATCATAGAAGGTATCCTTGAAAAATTTGGAACAATACTTGTATTTGATATGCACGGTGAATACATAAACTTTGACTTCAGAAGAAACGGTAAAAATGTAGTAAATCGTCTTGAATTAAAATTAAACCCGGCATACTTAAACTATAAAGAGTTTCGTCAATTCATAAACGTTGATGACAACGCATTCATTCAGGACAGGTATCTTAAAAGAGCCTTTAAAACTACACTGGAAGAGATTTCCGCAGGAAAAATCCAGACAAGTCAGTTCTGGGGACGATTAAAAGGAGAACTTGAAGCTTACAAGGAACTTGCGAAAGAAGACCCGGATATAAAAGAAGACAGAAAATCAATTGTTGGTGTTTTAAACAAAGTAGAAGACGCAATGGAATCGTATCATGAGCTTTTTGACCTTTTTGAAAAACCGATAGTTGAACAGATAGAACCGGGCAGTCTTAACGTTATAGATTTTTCTCAGGTTGATGAAAAGGTGGCAGACATTATTGTAAGTCACGTTTTAAGAAACCTTCTTGAAAAACGGAAAAAATTTATCCACGGATATGAAAATGGTCTCAAATTCCCCGTTTTAACAATAATAGAAGAAGCCCATATCCTTGCATCTTCAACAATAAACACAAAATCAAAATACTGGATTTCCCGGGTGGCAAGAGAAGGAAGAAAGTTTGGATTAGGGTTGTGTCTTGTAAGTCAAAGGCCAAAATCTCTTGACTCCAACACCCTCTCTCAGGCAAACAACATGGTAATACTTAAACTTGTAGAACCGGGAGACCAGAGACATGTTCAGCAGGCAGCAGAATCTTTAAGCAGTGAACTGGTGGAACAACTTCCATCCCTTAATGTGGGGGAAGCTCTTGTAATGGGAAAAATGATAGGTGTTCCTGCCCTTGTAAAGATAGACCTTGCAAAAAGTAAAAAGAGTGGGAAAGATATAAGTGCAGTAGAAGAGTGGCAGGAGATAGTAGAAAAGAGAAAACAGTTAGAAGAAGATATCAATAGTTTGGCGGATTTCTATGATGAATAGGATAAGTGTGGAAATATTCAAGGAGAAGAAGAAAATCGCTCTTTTATCTATCAGCGTAAATTTTACCCTATTTATTATCAAGCTTATTGCAGGACTTATCAGCGGAGCCACAACTCTTGTGGCAGACGCTATCCATTCTCTATCAGACCTTGCCGCTGCTGTTTCTGTTTACACAGGAATAGAGATAGCAAATAAAAAACCAAAAGAGTTTCCCTACGGACTTTACAAGGTAGAAAACCTTGTGGCTACAATAAGTGCTTTTGCAATATTCCTTGCCGGGTATGAAATTTTCAGATACACATTCTTCAACGGAAAAGAGAAACAGCTTGATAACCTTCCCATAGCTATAGGAACTGTTATAGCTTCCATAGCCATAACATTCCTTTTCTCAAAATATGAAGAGAAAAAGGGCAGGGAACTTAACTCTCCAAGCCTTTTAGCTGATGCAGAACACGTAAAAACCGATATGTTAAGCTCCATTGTTGTCCTTATAGGAATAGCGGCAAACTACTTCGGTCTATTTTCAATAGAAAAAATCACCGTTCTTATAATAGTTGCTTTCATTCTTCACTCTGGATTTGAAATTCTAACAGACTCTCTCAAAGTTCTCCTTGACGCCTCAGTGGATAGTGAAACTTTAAATAGAGTTGAAAAGATACTTCTTTCATTTCCTATAGTTACCAAAATAAAGTCTTTAAAAGGAAGAAACTCCGGTAGCTACATATTCCTTGAAGCTGAAATCTACGTTGACTCAGACTCCCTTGAACAGGTGCACCAGACTCTTGATGAGATAGAAAAAAAGATAAAAAAAGAGATACCTTTTGTTGAAAAAGTTATAATTCATCCAGAACCTTACGAATCTACAAAAAGAGTAATAGCCATCCCTCTTGATGAAAAAAACTGTATAAGTGAGAAATTCTGTGATTGCGATTACATAATGATAGGAAAAGTTGACAGAGAAAAAGGAGTTATAGAAGATGTAAAAATATACTCAAATCCTGTAAAGTGTGTTGCTAAAAGTAGAGGGGTTGAACTTGTGGAGTTTTTAAAAATGAAAGAAGTTACCTGCGTTGCCCTTTTTAAACTTCCTCTTCATAAGGGAGTATTTTATGCAATGGCTGAAAACAGAATTAAAATTGCACTTATTAAAGAAAAGAAAGAACCGTATGACATTCTGGATATGGCTTTAAATAACAAACTTTGCTGTATTAACGCTTTAACATTTCTTGATAAAGAGGAAAAGGGAGTTTCCAATGAAAGCTAAAGATATACTTGAACGGGATAAAATATTCAGCCATCTTAATGTGGCGGTTTTCATTGATATGCAAAATCTCTATTACGGTGCAAAAACATCTTTAAAAAAGAAAATAGATTTTAAAAGATTACTTGAAATAGCTGTAAGAGGAAGACACCTTTACAGAGCCATCGCATATCTTGTTGACCTTGACAATGTTAATCAGGGAAGTTTCCTGTATGTTCTTAAAAGTCTCGGTTATGAAATAAAACTGAAACAACCTAAAAAATTTTACAGCTGGGACAGAGTAGAATACAAAGCAGACTGGGACATGGGTATAGCGATTGATGCGATAGCCATGGCAGAATCTGGAAAAATAGATGTAGCGGTAATAATGAGCGGTGATGGTGACTTTGTTGACCTTGTAAATTTTCTTAAAGCAAAGGGAATCAAAGTAGAAATCATATCTTTTAAATCGATCACCGCAAAAGAACTTATAACTGCAGCAAACGAATATATAGACCTTGGAGAAGTTGCTGACTTTATAGTACTGGAGGAAACGGAAAATGGAGATAAAGATTTATCCACTGGGAATGTTAGCAGTTAACACTCTTCTTGTGTTTGATGAAGATAGCAGAGAAGCCTTTATAGTTGACCCTGCTGGAGAGCTTGATGACATAATTTCTGAAGTTGACAGGAAAGAATTGAAAATAAAGTACATAATCAACACCCACGAACACCCTGACCACACAGCAAAAAATGCCTGGGCAAAACTCACATTTCCAGAAGCCAAACTTGTAATGCACCCTGAAACTGCAAAAACAGTAAACATGTGGATAGAATCGGATTTTGGAAAAAGTATAGGAGCAGAATATTCTCCGGAACCAGACTTAAAAGTTAATGAAGGAGATGTTTTAAGTATAGGTAATAAAGAATTTAAAATATTCCATACTCCAGGACACTCTCCCGGAAGTATCTGTATATATAACCCTGAAAGCAACTTTGTTATTGTGGGAGACCTTATTTTCAAAGGGAGTATTGGCAGATATGACCTTCCAGGAAGCAACTATGAAGAGTTAAAACAATCAATAATCAAACTTTTAAGTAATGTGGAAAAAGACACAACCATAATCCCGGGACACGGACCAACCACAACAGTAGAGGAAGAGCTTCTTGACAATCCTTTCATTAGGGAGATTGTCTCGTGACAACTGGAACCCATATTCTCGCAGGAGTTATAGCTGCACTTTATCTAAACCTGCCTGTTCTTCCTGCAGTGATTGGATCAGTAATCCCTGATATAGATATAAAAAATGGATTTCCAAAGAAAAGAAACCTTTTTAATACACACAGAGGAATAACCCACCACATTGCAATTCCTGTTACACTAATAGCTTTAAGCTTCTACTTAAAAGAAACTAACTTCAGTCTAATCTACAAAAACCTACTATCATTCTCTATAGGATACACAACCCACATTCTACTTGACACATTAACTCCTCTTGGTATTCCGTACACTCATAAATTTTACCCAAGAATATCTCTTAAAGTTTTTAGAAGCAATAAGATAAGTGAGATAATTGTATTTTTAGCGCTACTTTTAATCTTAACTACTGTTCTAAACAAAAAGAAGCTTAATTTAAATTCTCTGATAGGAGAAGAAAATATTTCTATTATTAACAGTGTGCTAAAATAGGTAGATCAACATCATTAAATTATTAGGAGGCATCATGAAATTCTTCATAGATACGGCTGATATAAACGAGATAAAAAAAGCTTATGAACTTGGATTAATTGACGGAGTAACAACCAACCCAACACTAATAGCAAAAACAGGTAAACCTTTTATGGAAGTTGCAAAGGAGATACTGGAACTTGTTGACGGTCCTGTAAGCCTTGAAGTTGTTAGTCTTGATGCAAAAGGAATGGTGGATGAAGCAAGAGTTTTAGCAAAGCTTGGAGACAATGTTGTTATAAAAATCCCTATGACAACAGAGGGACTTAAAGCTGTAAAAATTCTCTCTGAAGAGGAAATTAAAACAAACGTAACTTTGGTTTTCTCCCCCCTTCAGGCACTTTTAGCAGCAAAGGCAGGAGCAACGTATGTTTCTCCTTTTGTCGGAAGACTAGACGACATAGGCCACGACGGTATGGATCTTATATCTCAAATAGTTGAGATATATAGTAATTACGGCTTCTCAACAGAAATAATAGTTGCAAGTATAAGACATCCAAAACACGTACTTGAAGCTGCCCTTATAGGTGCAGATATAGCAACAATTCCTTTTAAAGTTATAAGTCAGCTTGCAAAACATCCATTAACAGATAAGGGCATAGAAAGATTCCTTGAGGACTGGGCAAACGTTCCAGATAAGGATTCTATTTTCAAATAAATCCTCTTGTGCGGGGGCAATTGTGACAGAAAAGGAGATTCTTAAACAGTATATAGGAGAGGCGAGGGAACATTTCCAGAAAGGGGTAGAAAAGCTTGATGAACTTGAGCAAACTGTAACAATTCTCGCAAAAACTCTCAGTATGTATAAAGAACTGATAGACCTATCCACCTTTGTTCCAAAAGAAAAGCTAATCAAATACAGATTGAGCAGACTTCTTAAAAGAATGGCTTTTGACAAAACAAAAACAATAATGGGTATAAGAATAAAGTTTCATTTTGGTAACTATGAAGATTTAAGGAACATGATAGTTAATTACATAGACAACCACATAAGACCTACTGACACCTTGTTCCTATTTGAAGACGGCAGTTTAGGCATTATCTACATACTTGATAAAAACCTTGAATCAAAAGTGAAAGTTTTGACAAGAATTGAGGAAATTCTTTCAAATTTTGAAATTCAACTTGATTACAAAGTAAAATCACACATAAAATGGGAACTTTTCTCAACAGAACTTGATGCTACTGACTCAATTGAAAATTTCCTGACAAGACTAAAAGAGGGGAAAGAGTAGTATCTTCCCTTCTCCTTTATTCTGTATAAACCATCCCAAAATGCTAAAATTCCCTAAGAGTAGTAGCTTTTACCATTTAAAAATTGCGAGGGGAAAATAATGAGAAAGGCACTTCTTGGAAATGAGGCAATGGCGTGGGGAATGGTTGCTGCAAATGTTGACACCATGGCAGCCTACCCTGGCACTCCAAGTTCTGAAATTCTTGAAACATACCAGAAACTGATAAATGACCTGAACCTGCCGGCTTATGCAGAATGGTCAACAAATGAAAAAGTTGCCTTTGAAACAGCCTACGCTGCAGCAATAAGCGGAAAAAGAGCCGCCTGTGGGATGAAAATGGTTGGACTTAACGTGGCTTCTGATTCCCTCATGAGCGCAGCTTACATCGGAAACAAAGGAAGCTTTCTTATCTTTTCTGCTGATGACCCGGGATTTTACAGCTCTCAAACAGAACAGGACTCAAGATATTTCGCAAAGTTTGCAAGAATTCCAGCTCTTGACCCAGCCTCTCCACAGGATGCACTAAATCTCACCATTAAAGGAATTGAAATCTCTGAGCAGTTTGAAATACCCGTTCTACTAAGACCTGTTTTAAGAGTCTGTCACGGAAGACAGATAGTTGAGATACCTGACTTTAAATTTCAAGGAAGAAAAGGAAACTTTGAAAGAGATATAAATCGCTGGGCAGCCGTTCCAAGAGAACCAAGACTCAAGCAGGGATATGAACTTCTTGAAAAAATTGAAAAGATAGCCCTTTACAATTTTGAACATTTTCTTAAACCACAAATAGAAAAGCTAAACAAAACAAAATTCCTCATAGTAGCATCAGGAACCTGCTACAGTTTTGCAAAAGAGGTGATAGAAGACAACAACCTTCCAGTAGATATCTTAAAGATAGATATGCCAACACCATTACCTGTTGACAACCTTAAAGAGATTATCAAACAGTATGAAACTGTCATCGTTTTTGAAGAAACATATCCACTTATAGAAGAACAGATAAAACCGGTCGGAAACGTAAAAGGAAAACTTACAGGAGATGTTTTTAACATTGATGAAGTAACTCATGAACGTATAGCAGAAACCTTAAAGAAAAACGGTATTCTGAAAAAGAATATCTATACCGGAATTCCCTTTAAAAATACACCTCCAAAAAGAAAACCGGCACTTTGTCCCGGATGTCCACACAGAACGGTATTTTACGCTATTAAAAAGGTATTCGGAGAAAAAGCAGTTTATCCTTCAGATATAGGTTGTTACACACTTGGACTTAATCAGAAAGCGGTTGACACAATACTCTGCATGGGAGCAGCTGCAGGACTTGGAGGAGGAATATCCATAGCAGACCCTGATAAAACTGTAGTTGCAACCATAGGAGACTCAACATTCCTCCATTCAGGCATACATCCCCTTATAAACAGCATAGCCAACAAACACAAATATATCCTTGTAATAATGGATAACAGCACCGTAGCAATGACAGGCCTTCAGCCAACTCCAGAAAGAATAGGAGGAGTTGAAATAACTAAAGTGGTAGAAGGGTGTGGCGTGGAACCGTTAATACTCAACTATGACGGAACAGTAAAAACCACAATAGATTTTTTCAAAAAGGTAAAAGAGAAATATGAGAAAAGTCAATTACCGGTAGTAGCTGTAGTAAAAGAGTTCTGCACATTTGACAGAGAAAAAGTTAACCTGCCTGGCATTTTTGCAAAAGTTGATGAAACTAAATGTACCGGCTGCGGCTACTGTATAGAAACATTTGGCTGCCCTGCGTTTGAGTGGAAAAACGATAAAGTAACAGTAAACAGATACTTCTGTGTCGGATGCAGTGTATGCCTTGACGGTGTATGTCCGTTTAATGCTTTTGTGGAGGATAGAAGATGAAATATCAGATAGTCCTTACAGGGGTTGGAGGGCAGGGAACGATATTCCTTGTTAAATTACTCGCTCAATGTGCCCTTAATAAGAACATACCGTTTATCGGAACAGAAACTCACGGAATGGCACAAAAAGGAGGAACGGTTATCTCCTATCTTAAAATAGGAGATTTCTACGCTCCCCTTGTAGGAAAAGGGCAGGCAGATATTATTATAGGACTTTACCCAACAGAAACATTGAGATTTCTTGAATATTTAAAAAAAGACGGAAAAGTCATAACAAACGTAACTGATAACTTTAACTTACCAAAGATGGAAAACCTTAATATCTTTACTGTAAACGGCTCAAGGTTAGCTGTAAATGGAGAGATTAATCCTAAATCCCTCAATGTTTTCATCCTGGGCTATACCCTCCAGAAATCTCCCGATTTTCCCTTCACAAAAGAGGAAATTGAAGATGGGATAAAAGCTATAAACGCAAAATTTGCCGATACAAATATTAAAGCTTTTAACAAAGGCTTTTATTACAGGGAGAACCTTTAAAGGTCTCCCTCCTTTCTCACTCTTACCACTTTTCCAGGCTTCCTTTCAATCTCTCCTTTCTTAACAAGAACAATATCAACATGAAGCCCCAAAGTGCTGTAAATCTCCTCCTCAAGGCGGTTTTTCAAATACTGGTCAATTCTTTCAGTTTCAACCACAACTTTAACAAAATCTTTCCCTTCACTTTTACCTATAACAATCTGATAATCAGGAAGTATCTCAGGATATTTCATAACTATCTCTTCAATCTGTTTCGGATAAAAACATACCCCTTTTACTTTCAACATATCATCCGTTCTTCCCTTTATCCTTGCAACTTTAATATGAGTTCTTCCACACTCACAACGTTCTCTTGAAACTATTTTAGTTATATCCCTCGTCCTATATCTTATCAGCGGCAAACCTTCCCTTGTAAGAGTGGTAACAACCATTTCACCTTCCTCTCCATCTGGTAAAACTTCTCCTGTTTCAGGATTTATTATTTCAATAAAATAGTGATCTTCCCAGACATGAATACCGCTATGGAAGCTGCACTCTATACCAAGGCCTACTCCACCTGTTTCTGTCATTCCGATAATATCAAACGCCTCTATTCCCATCTCCTTTTCTATGTAGCGACGCATCTCTTCACTCCACACTTCAGCCCCGAAAATCCCGACCCTTAATGAGGTTTCAGAAAAGTCAAATCCCTCCTCTTTTGCAACCTCTATAATCCTTAATGGATAAGATGCTATACCTGCAAGAGCAGTAGTGTTAAAATCCTTAAAGAATTTTAATTGAAGAAATGTTCTACCAGGTCCTATAGGAACAACAAAACAACCTATTTTCTCAGCACCGTAATGAAAACCAAATCCTCCGTTAAAAAGCCCGAAAGATGGAGTTATCTGAAGCACATCTTTAAATGTAATCCCTGCTGCTGCAAGGCACCTTGCCATTATCTCTCCCCACTGGTCAATATCTTTCGGAGTGTATGGATTTACAACAGGGGTACCGGTTGTTCCAGAAGACATGTGAAACCGAACAAATTCACTCTGATGGCCACAGGCAAACCCGAAAGGATAACCTTTCCGCAGATCTTCCTTGGTAAGAAATGGTAATTGTTTAATATCATCAAGAGATTTTATATCTTCAACCTCCACCTTCCCTATCTTTTCCCAGTAGAAGCTGTTTTTTTCCTTTATCCTGCTTATCGTCCTTTTTAACCTTTCAAGCTGTAACCTTTCAATACGCTCCCTTGGCATTGTTTCAATAAGCCGTTGAAACATAAAAATCCTCCCCGAAAGTTTCTAAAAGTTTCTATTAGAATAGAGATTATTTTATAATAATTTTATCTATCAAAATATAAAAATGGATAGGAGGAAGATAAAATGTCTCTTAAAAGAAAAGATTACATATCACGGGAGGAACTCTCAGCAATTCAACTAAAAAGATTGAAAGAAACTGTGGAAAGGGCATATTATCTTGTCCCATTTTATAGAAAAAAGTTTGAAGAAGCCAACATAAAACCTTCAGATATAAACACCCTTGAAGACATTAAAAAACTTCCATTCACAGTAAAGCAGGACTTAAGAGACAATTATCCATTTGGGCTTTTTGCCGTTCCTATTGAACAGATAGTCAGAATCCATTCATCTTCCGGCACCACCGGAAAACCAACAGTTGTAGGCTACACCGAACACGATATGAAAGTCTGGCAGGAAGTTATGATAAGAACATACCTTATGGCTGATGTGAATGAAAAAGACGTTGTCCACAACGCTTACGGATACGGCCTTTTTACAGGAGGACTCGGCTTTCACGATGCTGCTCAGGCTATTGGAGCTGCGGTTGTTCCAGCAAGCGGAGGTTTTACCAAAAGACAGCTTATGCTCATGAAAGACTTTGGCACAACAATTCTGTGCTGCACCCCATCTTTTGCCCTTCACCTTGCAGAAGTAGCCAGAGAAGAAGGGTATGATCTTAAAAAAGACTTTAAACTCAGAGCAGGATTTTTCGGAGCAGAACCTGCATCAAAAGGATTGAAAGAAACCGTTGCAAAACTGTGGGGCATTCAGTATGTTGAAGCTTACGGCCTTTCTGAAATAATAGGACCGGGAGTTGCCGCAACCTGCAAATACGGCAATCTTCACATATTTGAGGATCACTTTTATCCCGAAATAATAGACCCTGAAACCGGAGAAGTCCTGCCTGACGGAGAAGAGGGAGAACTTGTTTTAACAACACTCACAAAACAGGCACTTCCAATGATAAGGTACAGAACAAAAGATATAACTGTTCTACGGAGAGAACCGTGTCCATGCGGAAGAACAATCGTTTATATGGAAAACATAAAAGGAAGAAGCGATGATATGCTGATCGTTAACGGTGTAAACGTTTTCCCTTCCCAGATAGAACACGTAATAACAAAGATAGAAGGGTTAACACCAAACTACATAATAGTCGTTGATAAGAAAGGGGTTCTTGATAAACTGGAAGTGTGGATTGAAGTTGATGAAATGATGCTAACAGACGGCATCGGGAGTCTTGACAACCTTAAAAGAAAGATAGAGGAAGACCTTTTAAACTATCTGTTTATAAAAGCAAAAGTAAAACTTGTAGAGCCTAAAACTCTTGAAAGAAGCATGGGCAAGGCAAAAAGAATCGTTGACAGAAGAGAACTAAATCTATAGGGAGGGAAATTGATATGGAAGGGAAATACACAATAAAGCAGATTTCTATATTTCTTGAAAACAGACGGGGAAGGCTTGCAGACGTAGCAAAAGCATTGGCAGAAACCGACATCAACATAAGGGCACTTTTCCTTGCCGATTCTTCTGAGTTTGGAATTCTCAGGCTTGTTGTTGACAATCCAGAAAAAGCAAAAGCTGTTCTTCTCTCAGAAGGATTTGCTGCAAACGAAACCGATATATTCGCAGTTGAGGTTGAAGATAGACCGGGAGGATTTTACAGAACAGTAAGCACCCTTACAGAAGAAGGAATTGACATTGAATACACATATGCCTATGCCGGCAGCAGCTCAAAAGCGATACTGTTTTTTAAAGTTAAGGAGGAACTGCTTAACAAATCCATAAATATTCTGCGTGAAAAAGGAATAAAGCTTGTTGAAGCTGCTCAGATATATCGCTAATACAAACTAATTCTTTCTGTCAGGAGGAAGAATGGATTTTATCTTCGCAATTAGTCCTATCTTAGTTGTTTTAATCGGCATGCTTGTATTCTCCCGTTCAGGTGTTTTTATGGCTGTAAGTGGATGGCTGTTTGCCGGAGTAGTTGCATGGCTTTACTTTAAAACTCCTCTGCCCGTTGTAATCGGAGCAAGTGTTTACGGAGTTGTAAAAGCTCTCGGTATCACTCTTGCTGTGGCTTTTACAATGCTGATGATTTTTATAATGAAGGAAACAGGAGCACTAACAGAAATAGTAAAAACTGTAAACTCAATAACAACAGATAAAGTTGAACAGACCCTCTTTATCGGAATGGGATTTGGCTCTCTTGCCACATCCCTTGGAGTGGTTACTCCCGCACTATTTCCTCCCGTTTTTGTAGCACTTGGCTTTAGCCCTCTTGCGGCTGTAGCAATAGCCGTTCTATGTTACGACCCACTTACATCTTTTGCCCTCCTGTCAATACCGATAACACTTCCTGCAAAAGTTGTATGGGGACCTTTTGGAATTCGTCCTCCAGGAATTGAGAATGTTGACCAATTTATCTGGGCATTTACCCAGCAGATAACCATCTTCCTTCCCGTTATTTCAGTATTCTTTGCCTTTATGATGCTTTACTTTGTTGGAGGGTGGAGCGCTATAAAGAAAAATGCCATCCACGCCCTAACCGCAGGGCTTGTTTTATCTCTTTCTGCAATGTTTCTGGCATACACAAAGATTGTCCCTGTAGAAGTTATAGGTGTTATTTCTGGCTTTATAACAATGGTAATTGTTTATCTCTTCTTCAGGAAAAATGAAAGTAGCAAAACTAAAATAGATGTATCTTTTTTAAAGGCAATCTCCCCCTGGTTGTTTCTGTTTTTATTCTCCCTTATTACCAATTATCCACCGATTAAAAAGTTTTTAGCAAATATCCCAGGAAAATTGGAAGTAATTCCGATAATAGCAAATAAAAAGGTAGACCTGAACATCTTTGCAAGCGTTTACTTCTGGATACTTATAGCTCTTATAGTATCTCTACCTTTGCTTAACCCTACAAAGGAACAACTTTCCAGAGCTTTTACTACATGGAAAAACCGTGTATGGGGACCTTTTATTGCTTACTCTTTGTTTTTTGCTGTTGCATTTGTAATGGCCTGGTCTGGAATGGAAATAATAAACGGAAAACTTACACCGGGAGCTAACTTCCAGCATCTTAACATGGATATAATAATAGGACAGACTCTTGCCAGCGTGTTTGGAAAATTCTATCCACTAATTTCTCCATTTTTAGGTCTCATTGGAGCTTTTGTGGGAGGCAGTGAAACAGCATCAAACGTTCTTTTCGCAAAAATTCAATACAGTGCGATAGTTGCAACAGCAGGAGCTTCTGCTTTTCTACCTGCATACGGCGCGCACGCAGTTGGCGGTGGGATAGCAAGTGCTATCACCCCTTCTAAATTAACAAATGCAGCTGCCCTTGTAGGATTGAAAGGGAAAGATGAAAGCCAACTACTTAAAACAATGATTATCCCTGTCCTTGCAATAACCCTAATAGTTGGGATCATCCTTCAAATAATAATCTCAACTATGTGAGCAGTACTTGATTTTTAGACAAACAACATTTTATAATGGTATAGAAGAAAAAAGGGAGGTTTTAATATGGGTTCTTTCATGGAAAAAAGTATGGATTGGTCTCTGGGGGCTGTAGCTTTCATAACTGTTGTCATGTATGCATTTCTTCCTCTTGGAATATTTGGAAACAACCTTGATTTTGAGCACTACCTTCTTCCAAAGGTAGTTGTAGCTCTCATTGTAGCACTTGTAAGTGCAAAACTTTACATCTCCTTTTTTAAAGCAAGAAAACCTGCTCCAGAAGTGTTCTGCTTTGGACTCATTACAACACTCGGAATAACAGGTCTCCTTACCTACGTTCTTCTTGATCTTGGACTAAAACTTGTAGGTCTTTATTAAAATAAGGGGGCTTGCCGCCCCCTTTTATGTTCTATTAAGTAGTTGAACTTTCCGCATCATTGTAAATATCGCCAACTATCGGTTCATTGAATCCCTTAAATCCTTTTACAGTTTCAACTCTAAATTGAGTTGACTTATACCAGATCTCTTTTGGTGGTTCTTTCACAGGAGTAAGCTGCCATCCTCTCATCTCTTCATAGTAGTCCCAATTTACATATTCGTTAAAGTTGTGGAGAAGGTCTGTTATAACAAGTCCCATATCAAGAAGAACCTTTTGAATCTTTCTCCACTTATCAAGAGATGACTCCCTTCTTGTCACACCAAAATAACCGGCACACCTTTCTGCCTTTAAAGTAGCAACTCCTCTTCCAACAAAAGCTTTTATTGCTTCAACTGTTTCTGGTGGATCACAGAAAAATGTATCGTAAGCTCCGACAACATCTTTTGGAAGCGGCTTTCTCAAATCGTGAACCCTTGCATCAATGTTTAGATTATATTTATCAGATACTTCTTTTATGAAATTTATAAGCCTTTCATCTATCTCAAGAATTGTTACTTTTTCAGGCAAACCTGTAAGAGCAAGTGCTATGCTCATAAGGTCATCATCTCCAAGAACACAAACCTTTTTACCTCTTAAATCTCCCCTATCGTCTGCAAGAGCAACTCTTGCAAAAGAGTTTTCTGGAGTAACATATCCCTGATCAAAACAGTGAATAGCTGGGGGTCTATTTTTCTGAATTTCAACAAACTTTTCAAACGCATCTTTTAAAGTTTCGTCAATAACAACCCCTCTGCCGTTGCAACATTTACACCTGTGGGAAACAGGAGGCTGAATGTTTGCTTCCTTTACAAATTCCGCTCCTTTCTCTGTAAGAAGGATTTGACTCCCCTCAAAAGCAATAATTCCTTCCCTGTTTAAAATCTTCAAAATCTCTGCAACAAGAGGAAGAGGTTCGTCAGAGTAATCAACTATCTTCCAGAAATCTCCGGACAATATAACAGCCTTTAAAACCTTCTCCACAGAAACAGGATAAGCCGGCACCTGCGTTCTCTCTTCAGCTTCACGGGCAACTTTCTCAAGAAGTTCCATTAAAGCACCTCCTTATTTGTTAAGTTTATCAATTACAAAGTTTGGAATTGCAAAAGCTCCGTAGTGAATTTCAAGATTATAATACTTAAGTCTTCCTTTATTTTTTTCAAAAGAGGAAAGTCTTTCCGCAAGCTCCTGGGGAGAAACGGATAGGGGATCTTTACTATCTGAAGCAAAAGTAAAGCTCCACATTCCAGAAGGATAGGTTGGAATAAAAGCAAGATAAGGCCTAACAACAGAAAACACCTTTTTAAGGTTTGAAATAACCACTTTAAACGCATCAAACTGAGCAAAAGGAGACTCAGACTGAGTTACAACAACACCATCACTTTTTAAAGCATTCTTAACATCTTTGTAGAATTCTTCAGAAAAAAGAACAGCTGACGGCCCTACAGGATCAGAACAATCAATAATAACAGCGTCATACTCACCTTTTTTTCCTTTGATAAACTCTCTCCCATCCTCAAAAAAGATACTCACCCTCTCATCATCAAGACCAGAAGCTATCTCTGGAAACTCTTTTTTACAAAGCTCTACAACTTCCCTGTCTATCTCAACCATATCAACTTTAGAAGGATTATGTTTTAAAGCTTCCCTTACAGTTCCTCCATCACCACCACCAATTACAAGAACTTTCTCCACATCTCTCCCCAAGGTAAAAAGAGGAACATGAACAATCATCTCATGATAGATAAACTCATCTTTCTCGGTCGTCTGAACAGCACCATCAAGAACAAGCATTTTGCCGAAAGCTTCCGTTTCAAGAAGAAGTATCTCCTGAAACGGTGTTTTATACTTTATGGAACTGTTAACATCTACAGTCAGTCCAGCTCCATTCATCATCTCAGTAAACCTTAACATATCAACCTCCCCAGAATTTTAAAATCAACTCCCGCACTACTTTAGCCGCAAGCATCTGTGTGATACCTGAAGGATCATAAGGAGGAGAAACTTCCACAATGTCAAACCCAACAATATTAGCAGATGGTAAATTATAGATAATTGAAAAAAATTCAACTGGCGTTCCACCACATGGCTCTGGCGTGCCAGTTCCAGGTGCAAACGCAGGATCAAAATAATCTATATCTATTGAGAAATAGATATTCTTTTCATTTTCCAAAATCTCTGGAAGTTTTTTTATATCCACCAGATGAAGGAGAGGATTATCCCTTATAAGAGTAAACTCCTCCAGCGTCCCGCTTCTTACACCAACATGAACAATCTTACACCCAAGCTCTAAAACCCGTCTCATAACACAAGCATGAGAATAAGCTGTTCCAGAGTAAATATCTCTCAAATCTGTATGAGCATCAAAATGAATAACCGTAAGTTCTCCATATCTCTCTTTCAAAGCTTTTACAACAGGAAAAGTTACAGAATGCTCTCCTCCAAGCATTACAGGGATCTTTACATTCTCCATAAAAGAGTAAACTGTTTCTACCATATCTTCTGGCAAAGCATTAATTTCAAGATCACCAGCATCGCAAAAATCAATATCATCAAGATCTCTATTTAAAGCAGGACTATAAGTTTCCAAGTTTTCCGAAAAAAATCTTATACCAGCAGGTGCAAACCTTGCTCCAGGCCTAAAACAGGTAGTTCCGTCAAAAGGAACACCAAAAATCGTTATTTCTCCTCTATCTTTTGCAGCCAGAAATTTCATCTTTTTCCCCTTATGGTAAAATTAAGCTAAAATATCCTGAGGAAATTATACGATGGATTACAAAATTAGAGGAACAAATATCCTCGGAATTGAAATCATTATTCCTCCGCAAAAGTTTAACCTTGAAGACATAAAGAAATTTATATCAGAAAAAAAAGATATAATGAAGAAAACAAGGCTTGTAATAACTTTTGATGACGTTATTCCTAAAGAAACAGAGATAAGAGAGATTGCTGAATTTATAAAAAATTTTCCAGAAATAATTTTCTGTGGATTTAAAACTTCAAAAAGAGAAACACGGGAACTGTGTCTTCAGGCCGGCTTTCCCTGCGATATGTCAACCCTTGAACTTGAAAGAACTACAGAAAGAGCTTCCAACGAAGAGATAAAGTTTATAAAGAAAACTGTCCGCTCAGGAGAAAAGGTTTCTTCTTCCGGAGACATTGCAATATTAGGAGATGTTAACCCCGGTGCTGAAGTTGAAGCGGGAGGGAATGTATATATATTTGGAAGTTTAAGAGGACTTGTAAAAGCTGGCATCGGGAAAAAAGAATGTGAAATCAGAGCCCTATTTGTTCAAACACCTCGTATTGAAGTGTGTGGAGAAGAGAAAACTTTTGACAGAAATGAAAAGTTCTATAATTTCAGGCTTATATATAAAAATGGTAAAATTAGAATTAACAACACGGAGAGGGTTTAAATTATGGAAGATAAGGTCTTTTGTATAACATCCGGAAAAGGAGGTGTGGGAAAAAGTACAATAACCGGTAACATAGCTACCGCTCTGGCAATGAAAGGTTATAAGGTTGTAGCAATAGATGCTGATATTGGACTTAGAAACCTTGACCTTGTTCTGGGGCTTGAAAACAGAATAGTTTACGATATTGTTCATGTGATAGAAGGTGTTTGTCCGCCTGAAAAAGCTCTTGTAAAAGATAAAAAAACTAAGAATCTTTTCCTTCTTCCTGCTGCCCAAACAAAGGATAAAAGCGCTGTAAAACCTGAAGACCTTATCTCCATAGTTGAAGCTTTAAGGGAAAAATTTGATTTTATATTTATAGACTCACCAGCTGGAATAGAAGAAGGATTTAAAACTGCCGTTGCACCGGCAGACGGAGTTCTTGTTGTGACAAATCCTGAAATGGCATCCATAAGAGATGCTGACAGAGTTACAGGCCTTTGTGAAGCTATGGGAAAACTAGAACCAAAGCTTATAATAAACCGTCTTGATCCTGCGAAAGTAAAAAGAGGAGATATGCTTGATGTTGAAGATGTTCTTCAAATTCTCGGTCTTGAGTTAATTGGAGTTGTTCCTGAAGATAAAAACATGGTAGCCTATATCAATAGGGGACAGCCTGCAGTCCTTGAAAATGACTCCATTGCAGGAAAAGCTTTAAGAAATATAGCCGAAAGAATTTTAGGTAAAGATGTGCCCTTTATGAAACTTGATACTGAAGAAGGGCTGCTATCAAAATTCAAAAGATTGTTCGGTGGGAGCTAAAAATGGGATTCTGGCCTTTTAATAGAAAACCAAGCAAGGATGTAGCAAAACAAAGGCTTCAGGTGATTTTAAAATATGATAGGGCAGGACTGCCACCAAATGCTGTGGATGCGATAAAAGACGCTATTTTAACTGCTTTAAAGGATTTCCCGTTTGTTGACATCTCAGGAATAAAAATAAATTTTCCTCAGGATGAACAGGAAGAAAAGATAGAGCTTGAAATTCCCGTTAAAACCGAAAAATAGCTAAAGTCTAAAACCTACTCCCAAATTAAAAGAATTCCAGGATCCTTCAGCTATAGGAGTAGATAAAACCTTGCCTAGGCTATTTTTAAACACAGCAAACAAACATAATCTTTTCGTCAAAAAAGCATCAACTGTAAAAACCACTGCCGGGAAAAAATCGGACAAAAAATCTGTTGAATAATCGGAACCATCTACAGAAAATTTCTCATAAAACTTAAAAAAACCTTCTATTCCACCTTTAAATACCAAACCTTTCAAATCCTTTTTGAATCCCCCTCCAGCAAAAATATATCCCCCTGTAAGCCTATATTCTTTAACATCACCAGAATAAAAATAAAAGGTTGAGGAAACACCCAAAAATTCAGTTCCTCCTTCAAAATAGTAGGATTTAAACTCTTGTGAGAAAGAGATAGAAAAAGACGGATAAACATCCCTCTCAAGTAAATAAACAGGATAATCCTTGAAAAGTTCTTCATAACCAGAAATTGAAGACCATCCCGATCCAAACTTCAAGAGAAGACCATCAGCCTTTGAAGCACACGGAAGTATCAGTATTAAAAGAAAAATAAGAAAAACCATATTTAACTCCACTAATTAACAAAACTTTCTAAAAACTCATCCCAGTTTGTTTGTGTAAAAAGATTGTAGGGACTAAAATAGCTATAATTATAATACTCTTCAGGACTTATATCTGAGGCACTTTGCGGAAAGTAGATTGAAACCCCTTTCAACTTGTTAAAAACGGAACGAACATAAAACTTATCAAGGGCAGATTTAAGATTGTTAATCTCCTGAACGAGAATCTCATCTGAAGAAACAGTAAAAAGACTATCAGCAAAAGAATAAAGGTCTATGTAGTCTGAAAAGTAAGGATCTACATACAAACTATTTTCCCTTGCTATTTTAAAATCTAAAGATGTTGATGGAGAGTAGAAAGAAACAATATTTTCAAGACTATTAACAACACCATCCATATCTGTTGAATTTACCGCTGCAAGAACACAATCTTCTACTCCAGTTTCTGCACAATAATCTCTATAAAAAGTGTAATATGAATCAACAGCTGCCTTTCCAAGAGAAAAAGGAGATAAATCAGTTTTTCTGAAAACCTCAATCAAACCTTTATAATCCCAGCCATTACCAGGCTCCGATGCCTCTGAAGCAACCATCACATCAGCAAAATCTTTAAACGTGTAAAAAACCTCTACCATACCAGCAAGACACTCATCAAACCCCAAAAAACCAAGATGAATACTATTATCCTTTAGCACTTTATATATTTCATACATTGTTAGATAATCTTTTGAAGTATCGTCTATACTGGCAATTTCCCAGCCATTTCCATGATCCCAGACAACAAGAGCAAGATTTGAGAAAGAGTAATGATGAAAAATAGAATCTAAAAACAGTTTTAAGGTATCAGGACTTCCAGTATTCAAATTTCCGAAACCTTCAACAGGCTCAAGCCATCCATTTTTAACTTCATAAACTGTCGTCCCCTCTCCTCTATCACAAAGAACAACCACCCTTACATTTTCATCAGAACCCGCATCCATCATCTCTTTAAGATCAAGTGTCGCATAATCGGATAGATTATTATCACCGGCCATATAAACCGCAACAACCCACTTTGAATATCTATTATCAGAAACTTCGTAAGAACAGGAAAAAACTCCTAAAAGAGCAAACAGAAAAATCAGCTTAATCCATGACATATCAAAAATTCTCCCTACAAAAATAAAAAAGGGAGAGCCAAAGCTCTCCCTTTAATTATAACAATCTATACTCTTACTCAGCTGATTCTTCTTCTGTTTCAACAAGCATAACTATAGCTGTTGGAGCAGCATCACCTTTTCTGAAATCGTAATGAAGAAGTCTTGTATATCCACCGTTTCTATCTGCATACTTTGGAGCTATCTCATTTACAACTTTAAAAGCAACATCTTCTCTTGTAATTATCGCATTCACTTCTCTTATAGCTTTAAGCTTATCCTGAGACTTTGCTTTCGTAATAACTTTATCAGCAAGTCTTCTAAGCTCTTTTGCCCTGGCAATAGTAGTTACAACCTTCCCGTGTTCCATCAAATCTGTTACAAGATTTCTAAGCATCATTACTCTATGCTCAGTGCGTCTTCCCAATTTTTTTCTCTTAACTCTATGTCTCATTCCTCTTTACCTCCGGAAAGTTCAAGTCCTAAAGAGGAAAGAACCTCTTTAATCTGAGCTATGGACTTATTACCCAATCCTTTAAGTTTCTTTAAATCAGCATCGGTTAATTTTATAAGTTCTCCTATAGTTTCAACTCCTGCTTCTTTAAGAGCCCTGAGAGCCCTGGACTTAAGACCAGCCTCTTCAAGAGTCATTGAAAGTTTCTCATCTTCTTTCTCTTCTTCCTGATGAACCTCAACAACCGGCACTTCTGGAGTGACCTCAGCAAGATTAACCATAACTGAAGAGAAGTGATCTATCAAAATAGAACAAGCTTTAGCAAGAGCTTCCTTAGGAGTTACTCCTCCATCTGTCCATATTTCCATAGTAAGTTTGTTGTAATCTGTCCTTCTTCCAACCCTTGTATCTTCAACTTTAAACGCAACCTTTCTAACAGGAGAAAAATCAGCATCAAGAGCTATCCATCCAAGAGTTGAAATATCAAAAATTTCCTGAATCTCCTCTGAAAGAACAAATCCTTTACCTTTATCTATACGAAGATGAAGTTCTATCTCAGAATTTTCATTATCAAGAGTTGCTATTTCCTTGTCTGGAGTAAGAAGCTTAACCTGTGAAGGAAGTTCAAAATCAGAAGCATAAACTTTCCCGGGTCCTTTCTTTCTGAGCTCTATAAATACCGGAGCATCTCCATGAAGAGCAAACCTTAAATCTTTTATATTAAGCACTATTTCCGTCAAATCTTCAACAACTCCAGGAAGAGTTGTAAACTCATGCCAGGCTCCCTCAAACTTAACTGCTGTAGGAGCAGCACCTTCTATGGAGGAAAGAAGAACCCTTCTAAGTGCATTACCTACAGTTACACCATACCCCTTTTCAAGAGGTTCAACAACAAATCTTCCGTAGGAGTCTGTGTGTTCCTCCCAGCGGAATTTATCAGGTGTGATAAATTCAATCATTATTTCCTCCACTAAAGGTTAGCTATTACTTAGAGTAGAGCTCTACAATCAGGTTCTCTGCAATAGGAATCTCTATCTCATCTCTCGTAGGTTCAGCCTTTACAATCCCCTTGAAATTCTCAGCATCAAGCTCGAGCCAGGATGGAACACCCCTTTGTTTAGCAAGCTCAATACCTGAGAGTATATCAGGAATGTTTCTACTTTTCTCTCTTACCTCTATAACATCACCAGGCTTAACAAGGAAAGAAGGCCTTGTAACTTTCTTCCCATTTACAAGAATATGTCCATGAACAACAAGCTGCCTTGCATGTCTATGAGACTTTCCAAAACCAAGCCTGTAAACCACATTATCCAGTCTGCTTTCAAGAAGCTTAAGAAGATTTTCACCAGTCTGCCCTTTCATCCTTTCGGCCATCTTATAGAAACGTCTGAACTGCTCCTCTCTTACCCCGTAGTAATATTTAACCTTCTGTTTCTCCATAAGCTGACGGCCGTAGTAGGAAATCTTCCTTCTGCTTCTACCGTGCTGTCCCGGTGGGTAAGGTCTTTTATCTGTTATAGCTTTACCTTTAAGTGATTTCTCTTCACCAACATAAATATTCACACCTAAACGACGAGCTATACGCCACTTCGCTCCTCTATATCTTGCCATCAATTACCTCCATTAAACTCTTCTTCTCTTAGGTGGTCTGCAACCATCATGAGGAATAGGAGTAACATCTTTAATAACTTTTATGTTTAAACCTGTTGCCGCAATAGCCTTAATAGCCGTTTCTCTACCACCACCGTTTCCTTTGATCCATATTTCAACATCTTTTACACCGTACTCAGACATAGCCTTTTTAGCAGCTTTTTCAGCAGCAAGCTGAGCAGCATAAGGTGTACTTTTCCTTGTTCCTTTAAAACCAACTGTTCCACCTGAAGCCCATGTAAGAGTATTACCTTCTTTATCTGTAAAGGTGATTATCGTATTGTTAAAAGTGGTCTGGATATGCGCTATAGCATAACCTACGGTTCTTTTTGCTTTCTTTTTGGCACCGCCTCTTTTTCTTCTTGCCATTAATTACCTCCTTTACTTCTTAGTAGCCTTTTTCTTCCCGGCTACAGTCTTCTTAGGTCCTTTCCTTGTTCTGGCATTTGTCCTTGTTCTCTGTCCTCTTACCGGAAGGCCTAGTCTGTGTCTCACACCTCTGTAACAGCCAATATCTATAAGCCTTCTGATATTCATTGCTATCTCTTTTCTTAAGTCACCTTCAACCTTATACTCGCTCTCTATAATCTTTCTGATTTTTGCTATCTCTTCCTCTGTAAGATCCTTGACCCTTTTTTCAGGATCTATACCAGCTTCTTCACAAATTTTGAAACCTGTTTTTATCCCTATTCCGTAAATATACGCAAGGGAATACGGAACCTTCTTGTTATCTGGAATATCAACACCTGCTATCCTTGCCATCTTTCCTCCTTACTTACCTTGTCTCTGCTTGTGCTTCGGGTTTTCACAAATTACCCTTACAACACCCTTTCTCTTAATAATCTTACACTTTGGACAAATCTTCTTCACAGATGGTCTTACCTTCATCTTTCCTCTCCGTCGTTAAAGTTTTGTGCCGTTAGCCGCGGTTTTATCTTAGGGACGGATTATCCTTTCCTGAAAATTATTCTGCCCCTCGTTAAATCGTAAGGACTCAGCTCGACAACCACACGGTCGCCTGGCAAAATTCTTATAAAATGCACCCTCATCTTTCCTGATGCGTGAGCAAGTACCTGATGTCCATTATCAAGCTCAACTTTAAAGTAAGCGTTAGGCAGAGCTTCCACTACCTTCCCCTCTACCTGAATACCTTTCTCTTTTGCCATACCTCTCCTCTACAAAAATTAAACGTTCAATTTTTCTCAAATTTCCGATAGAATTATATATCCATTTTCTATAATGGCAACATCATGCTCAAAATGAGCCGACAGTTTACCATCTTTTGTAACAACAGTCCATCTATCTCTTTTTACTTTTACCTTGTAAGTCCCCTCATTCACCATCGGTTCTATCGCAAACACCATTCCAGGTTCAAGAGTTATATCGGGATATCCTTTATACACATAGTTTGTTATTTGAGGTTCCTCATGCAGAGCTTTTCCAATCCCATGACCGGCATAATCTCTAACAACAGAGAAGCCATGAGATTCCACATGCTTTTGAATAGCTCGAGAAACATCTATCAACTTCCCACCGGGTTTTAGCTGTTCTATACCTTTATAAAGAGACTCTTTGGTAACCTCTAAAAGCTTCCTTGCATTATCAGCAATATCCCCAACAGGAAAAGTTATTGCCACATCGCCGTAAAAACCATCTTTAATAACACCAAAATCAAGGCTTACAATATCTCCCTCTTTAAAAATCTTCCTGCCTGTAGGAAGACCATGAACAACTTCTTCGTTTACAGAAACACAGATAGCTCCAGGGAATCCAGCATAACCTAAGAAGGCTGGCTTCACTCCATACTCTTTACAATAACTTCTTGCAAGCTTATCTATATCAAGAGCAGTTATACCAGGAGATATGTTTTCCCCTATTTTAAGGAGAATCTCCATAGTAAGAGCAGCTGCATTCCTTAACCTACCTATCTCTTCGGAAGTTTTAATAGGAATCTGTCTTCTCAAAGCTTTAACCATTTACGCCTATTGCCTCTACAATTTTTTGAGTAATCTCATCAATATCACCAACACCATTAATCTCAGCAAGAAGTCCTTTCCCCTTATAGTAATCAATTAAAGGTGCTGTCTGCTTTCTGTAAACCTCAAGACGATTTCTTATTACATCCTCATTATCGTCAGCTCTTCCCCTTGAGAGAAGCCTTTTAACTATCTCTTCATCATCCACATTCAAATAGATAACTTTATCAAGCTCCATATTTATAGAAGAAAGAAGTTCATCAAGAGCTTCAGCCTGAGGAAGGGTTCTTGGAAATCCATCAAGAATAAATCCACTACTTCTAACATCATCCTGAGAAAGTCTCTCTCTTATAATCCCGATAATTACATCGTCAGGGACAAGCTCGCCTCTATCCATATAAGACTTCGCAAGTTTTCCAAGCTCTGTTCCCTCTTTAACTGCAGCCCTTAAAATATCTCCTGTTGCTATATGAGGAACATTGAATTTTTCAGCAATTCTTACTGCCTGAGTTCCCTTCCCAGCACCAGGAGGCCCGAGAAAAACAACTTTTATCATTATGCTCCCCCAAAACCGGTTTTCCTGCGTCTTCTTCTACCAAGAAATCCTTCATACGAAACATTAAGAGCAAAAGCCTCAATCCTTCTTAAAGTATCAAGAGCAACCCCAACAACAATAAGAAGAGCTGTTCCACCAAAATAGAAAGGAAAGTGCATTTTCTGCATGATAAGAAGGGGAATAATCGCTATGGCTGTAAGAAACACAGCACCTGCAAATGTCAACCGGGAAACTATTCTGTCAAGATACTCTACAGTGTCTTTTCCAGCCCTGACTCCTGGAATAAAGCCACCTGCTTTATTAAGGTTCTCAGCAATCTCTTCTGGATTAAAAACAACAGCAGTATAAAAATATGTAAAGAAGAAGATAAGAACACCGTAAATCACCATATATGTAGGTGTTCCAGGTGTTAAAATCTCAGCTATTTTCTGCGCCCATGAAGTGTGAATAAACTTTGTTATTGTAGCCGGAAACATCATAATTGAAGCGGCAAAAATTATGGGAATAACATTTGCAGGATTAAGTTTTATAGGCAGAAAGCTTGTATATGTTCCTCCCACTTGAGGAGCTGAACGTTTAGCATACTGGAGAGGAACCCTTCTCTCTGCCGTCTCTATATAGATAACAAACGCTGTCATTGCAAGAATTATTAACACAATAGCAATAAGCTTAAAAAGGGAAAGTTCTCCAGATTTAAACTGAACAAGAACATTTATAACACCTTTCGGAATACCGCTAACGATACCGGCAAAAATGAGAAGTGACATTCCTTCACCAACACCGTGTTCTGTTATTTTCTCCCCAAGCCACATAAGAAAGGTAGAACCAGCCACAAGAGTCGTAACGCAGACAAAAATAAACGTTAATCCTGGTTCAGGAACAACAGGAAGACCTGATGGACTTTTCATTCCCTGAAGCCCTATCGCAATTCCAAGAGCCTGTATAAATGCAAGGGCAACAGCACCGTATCTCGTATATTGATTTATCTTTTTTCTTCCGTATTCACCTTCCTCTTTTGCAAGCTTCTCAAGAGAAGGAAAAGCCACTGTAAAAAGTTGCATAATGATGGACGCACTGATATACGGCATTACACCAAGGGCAAAAATTGTAAGTTTTGACAAAGCACCCCCGGAAAACGCATCCATAAAACCAAACATAGTACCTTGAGCTCTCTGAAAAAACTCTGAAAGTGCTGCAACATTTATTCCGGGAGTTGGAATGTGAGCTCCAAGCCGAAAAACGGCAAGGAGCGCCAGAGTAAAAAATAACCTTTTTTTCAATTCAGGAACTTCAGAAATATTTCTTATTATTTTTGAAAGGTTCATCTATTACCTCTCTATAATTTCACAAACGCCACCGGCAGCTTCTATCTTCTCTTTTGCAGAACCGGAGAATTTATGAGCTTTCACAGTAAGCTTAACGGTAATTTCACCATCGCCAAGAACTTTAACAGGCTTATTCCTTGCAACAAGCCCTGCTTTTACAAGAAGCTCTGGGGTTACTTCCGTTCCTTCTTCAAACCTATTTAAATCTTTTACGTTAACAACCTCGTACTCTTTCTTAAACGGATAGTTAGAAAAACCTCTCTTTGGAAATCTCATGTAAAGAGGTGTCTGGCCACCTTCAAATCCAGGCCTTGTTCCACCACTCCATCCAGAACGGGCTTTCTGCCCTTTCTGACCTCTACCTGAAGTCTTACCAACTCCAGAACCGTGTCCTCTACCAACTCTCTTTTTCTCTCTAACAGCACCTTCTGCCGGTTTTAAATTATGTAATTTGATATCCATTTCACTCCTCCAGAGGTTCTACTTTTACAAGCTCTCTAACTTTATCTATCATACCTTCAATAGCAGGATTAAGTTCTTTAACTGTACTTTTACCTCTCTTTCTAAGGCCGAGAGCTTCAAGGGTTGCTCTCTTTTTCTTTGACTTGCCAGCAAGCCCTCTAATAAGAGTTATCTTAACTTTTGCCATTGTTACCTCCTGATTATCTCACCTTCTGGCGTAATCTTTCTTCCTGGAAGCTTCCAGCGTTTTCTAAGCTCCTCTGTTGACACACCACGAAGCTCTGCAAACTCCTCAGGAAGTTTGAGCTTTTCAAGTGCTTTAAGGACAGCCCTAACAACAGTATGAGGATTTGTAGAACCGATAACTTTTGTCAAGATATCGGTAATACCTGCAGATTCAAGAACTGCACGAACAGGAGCAGATGCAATAACTCCAGTACCAGGAGCCGCCGGCCTCATTATAATTGTTGACGCACCAAAGCGCTCCTGAATCTCATAAGGTATGGTACCATCAACTACAGGAATTTTTATTAAGTTTTTCTTAGCATCTTCAGTAGCTTTTCTTATAGCATCAGGAACCTCTGATGCTTTTCCCCTACCAAAACCAACAACACCATTACCATCACCAACAACAACAAAAGCTGTAAAACTAAACTTTCTACCACCTGTCACAACCTTTGCGTTTCTATTGATATGAACAAGCCTTTCTTTAAGCTCCAATCCCTCAGGTTTTACCCTCTTAGCCATCAATTACCTCCTTAAAATTCTAAACCACCTTCTCTGGCACCTTCAGCTACAGCCTTAATACGACCGTGGTATATAAAACCACCTCTATCAAATACAACAGCTTTAATACCTTTCTCCTTTGCTCTTTCAGCAATAACCTGACCCACAACTTTTGCAGCTTCTGTCTTAGTTAAACCTTTAACTTTCTCTTTAATCTCTTTCTCAACCGTTGAAGCTGAAACAAGTGTAATACCTTTTGTGTCATCTATTATTTGAGCATGCATATGTTTCAAGCTTTTATATACTGCAAGTCTTGGTCTTTCTGAAGTCCCAAAAACTTTCTTTCTTACTCTTCTATGTTTCCTTAGTATACGTTCCTTTCTTGTCATCTTTGCCATTTTTACCCCTCTTTCATAAGAGATTACTTCTTGGCTGATTTACCAGCCTTAAGAATGATTCTTTCACCTCTATATCTAATACCTTTTCCTTTATAAGGCTCAGGCGGTCTAAAGGATCTGATCTCTGCAGCAACCTGCCCTACCTTTTGCTTATCTATTCCACGAACAAAAATATTGTTATCCCTGTCAACTTCTATTTCTATACCTTCTGGTATAGGATAAATAACAGGATGAGAAAAACCAAGATGAAGCTCAAGATTTTTACCTTTAGCAAAAGCTCTATAACCTATACCTTTAATTTCTAAAACCTTCTCAAAACCTTTTGAAACACCTATAACCATATTATTAATGATAGCTCTTGTGGTTCCATGCAAAGCTTTCATCTGCTTTTCATCATTCGGCCTTTCAACTATAACTTGATTCCCTTCAACTTTTATAGTTAACTTAGGATTAAAGGTGAATTCAAGCTGTCCTTTTGGACCTTTAACAACTACATGATTTCCCGGTTTAACCTCTACAGTTACTCCCTGAGGTATCTCAACAGGCATTTTACCTATTCTTGACATAGCTCCACTCCTTTAATATCTGGTTTTACCATACGTAACAGAGAACTTCTCCACCAACACCAAGCTTTCTCGCCTTATAACCTGGAATTATTCCCTTGTTGGTAGAGAGAATGGCAACACCAAGTCCAGCTTTCACAAGAGGAATATCTTCTACACCAACATATACTCTTCTACCAGGCTTAGATACTCTTTTTATCTCATTAATAACTCTTTCTCTGTTAGGACCATATTTTAAATGAATCCTTAAAACCTTTCTTCTGTTTTCAGGATTTCTAGCCCTTTTAAAGGGTTCTTCTATCACCTCATAATCCTTTATGAAACCTTCTTCTTTAAGAATTTTAGCTATAGCCTCATTAACCTTTGAGTATTGAGTATCAACATACTCTTTATATACAAGGTTTGCGTTGCGAATCCTTGAAAGAAAATCTGCAACTGTATCCATCATCATTTTGCCTTACCTCTCCAGTGTGTTTTTACCAGCTTGCCTTTTTGATTCCGGGGATTTTTCCTTGAAGGGCAAGTGTTCTAAAACAGAGTCTGCACATTCCAAACTCTCTTATGAAACCTCTTGGACGTCCACAGAGAGGACATCTGTTATACTTTCTAACCTTATATTTAGGTTCTCTCTGTGCTTTTACTATTAAAGCTTTTCTTGCCATTATGCCTCCTTTTTACTATTTCCTGAATGGAAAACCAAAAGCTTCAAGTAAAGCTTTCGCTTCTTCATCAGTTTCAGCTGTTGTAACAATAGTTATATTCATTCCTCTTATAGCGTCAACCTTATCGTAATCTATCTCAGGGAACACAACCTGCTCTGTTAGTCCAAAGTTGTAATTACCTCTTCCATCAAAAGACTTTGGAGACAATCCTTTAAAGTCTCTAACCCTTGGAAGAGCAACGGATATAAGCCTATCAAGAAAGTCATACATTCTATCCCCTCTAAGGGTCACTTTAGCACCGATAGGCATCCCTTTACGAAGTTTAAATCCAGCTTCAGACCTTTTCGCCCTCCTCACGGAAGGCTTCTGTCCTGTAATGAGCTCCAGGTCTCTCATAGCATTTTCAAGAGCTTTTATATTCTGAACAGCCTCACCAACACCCATATTAACAACAATCTTCTCTATTTTTGGAATTTCCATTACATTCTTGTAATTAAACTTCTTCTGCAGCGCAGGAACAACTTCCTTTTTGTAGTGCTCTTTTAATCTAGGTACATACTTCTTATCCATCTTACCTCCCTAAATTTAGCGGATTACCGACCCGCCGGTTTGCTGATCTCATCTATGGTAGCACCAGAACGCTTAGCATATCTGATTTTCTTACCATTCTCAAACTTAATTCCTACCCTTGTAGGTTTGCCATCTTTTGGATCTGCAAGCATAACATTACTTATATGAATAGGTGCCTCTTTCTCTATAATTCCACCTTCAGGATATTTCTGACTTGGTTTAAGGTGCTTTTTAACGATCCTAACACCCTCAACTATTACTCTTTCCTCTTCAGGTAAAACCTTTAAAACTTTACCAACTTTACCTTTATCTTTACCGGCAATAACAACTACTTTATCGCCGGCTTTTATTTTAAACTTCTTTTTAGCCATTAGAATCCTCCCTTAAATAACTTCCGGAGCAAGTGAAGCTATCTTTGTAAATCCTTTTTGTCTTGCCTCTCTGGCAACAGGCCCCAAAATACGTGTACCAAGAGGTTCACCCTGTTTATTGAGGATTACAACCGCATTATCGTCAAACTTTATATAAGTCCCATCTGGACGTCTTACCTCTTTTTTAGTTCTAACAACAACAGCCCTATAAACTTCTCCCTTTTTAGCCGTAGCATTTGGAATAGCATCCTTTACCGTTACAACTATAACATCTCCAAGAGAAGCATAGCGTCTTGTTGAACCACCTAAAACTCTTATACACTGAACTTTTTTTGCACCAGTGTTATCCGCAACATTTAAATATGTTTGAACCTGAATCATCGCTCTACTCCTTGTAGCAGGAATTTACTTAGCCAAGTTTCTTGGCCTTTTCAATAACCTCTATAACTCTCCATCTTTTACGCTTAGATAAGGGTCTGGTTTCCATTATTTTCACAACATCCCCTATCTGACACTGATTGCTCTCATCATGTGCCATATATTTCTTGGAAAACTTAACACGCTTACCGTAAACAGGATGTCTAAACTCCCTTGTAACACGAACAACTACAGTTTTATCCATCTTATCACTAACAACAACTCCAACTCTTACTTTTCTTCTATTAACTCTTGTTTCTGCCATTACTTCCTCCAGATTAGAGCTTCACCCCACGCTCTCTAAGGATAGTTAAAATACGGGCTATCTGCCTTCTCGTTTTCCTTATATCAGCAGTGCTTTCAAGTTGCCCGAAAGCGTTTTTAAATCTCATCTTAAGAAGAGATTCTTTAAGCTCGGCAACCATATTTCTAAGCTCTTCAGTGCTTTTAGCTCTTAAATCTTCTGTGTATTTTTTCATAGCTTACTCCTTCCTGGGAATTATGCTTCTTCCCTTTTAACAATTCTACATTTAATAGGAAGCTTAAAAATAGCAAGCCTTAAAGCTTCCATAGCAACACCTTCAGGAACACCTGCTATTTCAAACATAATTCTTCCAGGTTTTACAGGTGCAACCCAGGTTTCAACATTACCTTTACCTTTACCCATACGAGTTTCAAGAGGTTTTTTGGTGTAAGGTTTATCTGGAAAAATCCTTATCCAGACCTTACCACCTCTTTTCATCGTTCTCGTAATGGCAACCCTTGCAGCTTCTATCTGGTTTGTTGTAATGTATCCTGGCTCAAGTGCCTGAATACCGTAATCACCAAACGCAAGAGTATTTCCTCTATAAGATTTACCTTTGAGTCTTCCTCTATGCTGTTTTCTGAATTTGGTTCTTTTAGGCATCAACATGGTTACTCACCCCTTGCCATTTCTTCTTTAACTTCCTTCTCAAGTCTTTTGAGGATCTCCTCTGTCTCGTCTTTGTAAACATCACCCTTGTAAATCCACACTTTAACGCCAATAACACCATACTTAGTTTGGGCTACTGCCGTGCCATAATCTATATCTGCACGGATAGTTTGTAAAGGAACCCTTCCTTCTCTGTACCATTCTATCCTTGCCATATCGGCGCCACCAAGTCTTCCAGCACACTGAACTTTTATACCCTTCGCACCTGCTCTCATAGCATCAGCAATTACTCTTTTCATTGCACGCCTGAACGCCACACGGCGCTCTAGCTGAGCAGCAACATTTTCAGCAACAAGCTGAGCATTTAACTGAGGTGTCTTTACTTCCTCAATGTTTATGTGCACGGATTTTCCAGTCAATCCCTCAAGTATCCTTCTAAGTTCTTTAACTTGAGCTCCTTTTCTTGCTATGAGAAGTCCCGGCCTTGCCGCCCATATTCTAATGTTGATTTTATCAAGCGTCCTTTCAATATCTATTCTGGCTATACCTGCGTGATAATACTTCTGCTTGATAAGATTTCTAATCTTTAAATCTTCGTGGAGAAAGTTAACATACTTACCTTTCTCCTTGGCAACCCACTTGGATTCCCAATCCTTTGTTATTCCAAGCCTAAATCCTACTGGATGTACTTTCTGTCCCAAAGCTGACCCCCGTTATTTTGATTCTTTTGTACCTACCACCACTGTGATGTGGCAGGTTCTTCTTCTAATCATATTCGCTCTACCCATAGCACGAGGTTTAACTCTCTTCATTGTTGGCCCTTCATCAACATAAGCTTTCTTTACTACAAGAGAGTCCACATCAAGGCCTTTTTGCTCTGCATTAGCAATTGCACTCTTAAGCACTTTTTCAACAAGCTTTGCTGCCTTTCTCGGGCAGTTGGCAAGGATAGCAAGTGCCTCCTCTATATGTTTGCCCCTGATAAGATCAACAACAAGCCTCACTTTAGAGGCAGACATTCTTGCCTTTCTCCAGATAGCTCTTGCCTCATCCGGAGTTTTAAACCCTCTTTCACCTTCTTTATAGTAATCTCTGTTCTCAACAGCCATTTTCTACCTCTCCTTACTTCTTCTTGGCAACCTTTTGTCCCGCATGCCCTCTAAAAGTCCTGGTAAGTGCAAACTCTCCAAGCCTGTGTCCTATCATCTGCTCAGTTACATATACCGGAATGAACTTCTGTCCGTTGTAAACTGCAAATGTATGGCCTACAAATTCAGGAACGATAACACAGGCTCTATCCCAAACCTTTATAACCTTCTTTTCTCCAGACTCGTTAAGTGCTCTAACTTTCTTCAAAATTTTAGGGTTCACATAGGGACCCTTTTTAATTGAACGTCCCATCAAAAACCTCCGTTACTTAGTCCTGCGTTTGATTATAAACCTATCGGAGTACTTACGCTTAGGTCTTGTCTTGTATCCCTTAGTAGGCTGTCCCCACGGTGTAACAGGATGCTTACCAAAAGTTCTACCTTCACCACCACCGTGTGGGTGATCAACAGGGTTCATCGCTGTACCACGAACAGTAGGCCTTATACCAAGCCACCTTGATCTACCCGCCTTACCTATCACAATATTCTCATGGTCAATATTTCCTACCTGACCAACTGTCGCCATACAGTCAAGATGAACAAGTCTTAATTCACCAGAAGGAAGCCTTAACTGAGCATAATCTCCAACCTTACCCATAAGCTGGGCGAAAGATCCGGCAGATCTTGCGAGCTGACCACCTTTTTTAGGTTTAAGTTCCACGTTATGAACTATAGTACCTACAGGAATGTTTCTCAAAGGAAGCGCATTTCCAACCTTTATCTCTGCATCAGGGCCAGAAACAACTGTATCTCCAACCTTTAATCCATCAGGCCAGATGATATACCTTTTCTCTCCGTCAGCATAAAAAAGAAGGGCTATTCTTGCACTTCTGTTAGGATCATACTCAATAGCTGCAACTTTTGCAGGAATACCTATCTTATCCCTCTTAAAGTCAATTATCCTGTAACGCCTTTTATGACCGCCACCCTTATGTCTTGTGGTTATCCTTCCCTGATTGTTTCTACCTGTTCCCCTGACAAAACCTACTGTCAAAGACTTTTCAGGTTCTGTTTTTGTAATCTCTGAAAAGTCAGAAACGGTCATAAAACGTCTACTTGGTGTATATGGTTTAAACTTCTTTATTCCCATTTCTCAACTCCTCTACTTACAGATTCTCAAGGTCTATCTCATACCCCGGTTTGAGAGTAACGATAGCCTTTTTCCAGTCCTTCCTCTTGCCTTTGAGCATTCTGAACCCTTTCCTTTTACCCTTAACAACAATCGTATTCACTTTGTCAACTTTAACATCAAAAATCTTTTCAACAGCTTCCTTTATCTCTGGCTTTGTTGCTTTAAGGTCAACTTCAAATGTAACTTTAGTAATCTTTCTGGTTTCTTTAGTTTTTGAGCTTTTAACTTCCATATTCGCAAGACGCACACTCTTTTCCGTAACAATCGGACGGATGATTATATCATAAGGAGTTTTCATCTTGATAACCTCTCCTCTAATTTAGGTAGAGTTGACTTAAAGAAAACACATTTATCAAAGCAGAGCATATCATAGACATTAAGTCCTTCTATCTCAAGAAGCTTCACATTTGGAAGGTTTCTAAAAGATTTCCATGTATTCTCATCAAATTCAGAAACAACTATTAAAACCTTCTCGTTTTCAAGCCCTAACTTCTTAAGAAACTCTACAGCCTGCTTTGTTTTTGGCTGATCAAAGGCAAAATCTTCAACAACGATAAAAGAACCATCTCCAAGTTTCCCAGCAACAACACTTCTTAAAGCAACCTTCCTTACCTTTTTAGGAAGATTGTAAGAATAATCCCTTGGTTTTGGACCAAAAACAACTCCACCACCTACCCACTGAGGAGCCCTGATAGAACCCTGTCTTGCTCTACCTGTATGTTTTTGAGGCCAGGGTTTTCTACCGCCTCCTCTAACTTCTGCCCTTGTTTTGGTTGAGTGAGTTCCTCTGCGCCTTTTTGCAAGTTGCCACTTTACAGTTTCCCATATAGCATGACTTTTTATAGGAGCTTTTGCTATATCGTCGCTTATCTTAACAGTACCAACTTCCTGATTTTCTGTATTTAATACTTTTATTTCCATAGTTCACCCCTTACTTTCCTTTAACTACTACAAAGGAACCTTTATGGCCTGGAATAGCACCTTTTACAAGTATCAGGTTCTTTTCAGGAATAACATCAACTATCTCAAGATTTTTCACCGTAACTGTCTCGTTCCCGTAATGTCCGGCCATTTTCTTACCTTTATGAACTCTTCCAGGAAAAGTACATGCACCAATAGAACCTGGACCTTCGTGAAAATCGGAACCGTGAGACTTTCTTCCACCGCCAAAGCCCCATCTCTTATGATAACCTGCAAATCCACGACCTTTTGTAGTTCCTGTTACATCTACTTTTTCACCAGGCTGGAAAATATCAACGGTTATTTTGTCTCCAACGTTATACTTATCCACGTCAGAAAACTTAACCTCTTTTAAAAATCTAACCGGCTTAATTCCTGCCTTCTTAAAATGTCCCAAAAGAGGTTTTGGAAATTTAGCTTCTGCTTTGTTTTTCTCCATAAACCCAAGCTGTAATGCTGTATATCCATCCTTTTCCTGAGTTCTCTTTTGAACAACAGTGCAAGGTCCTGCTTCTATAACTGTAACAGCAAGGGCTTTGCCGTCTTCAGTAAAAACTTGTGTCATACCAATTTTTCTACCGAGGATTCCTTTCATTGTTTCACCTCTTTAATTAATCAAGCTTAATCTCTACATCAACACCTGCAGGAAGCTTTAAATCCATTAGCGCTTCTACAGTTTGCGGCTTTGGATTTTTAATATCAAGAAGCCTTCTATGTCTTCTCATCTCAAACTGTTCCTGTGAATATTTGTACTTGTGAGGAGACCTGATAACACTCCAAACGGAGCGCTTCGTAGGCAGTGGAATAGGACCGGCAACTATAGCGCCAGTCCTTTTAACTGTATCAATAATCTCCTGCACAGATCTATCAAGCAACCTATGATCGTAAGCCATCAGCTTTATTCTTATGCGATCCTGAGCCATTACCTACCCCTCTTAGTCTAA
>NZ_FZOB01000011.1 GCF_900188395.1 Desulfurobacterium atlanticum
GGTATGAATGGGAGAACGCCTTTTGAGGTTTTAAAGAGTAAGTGGGATTGTTTGTTTAATCTTAATGTTGCTTGTTTCCCTGTTGTGCTGCTTGAGGATGTTTTTGTGGTGGCTAATAGGCTGGGGGTATTGGAAAAGGGTGGGGAGAATGTGCTCACCCCCTACCGAAAAACCTATTTTGCGTGTTTTCCTGTAAAATAAACGGTAAGCGCTATGGTTAAAATAGCACCACCAAATACTAAAAGGTCCATAGGAGTAGAATAAGCAACTCTCTGAGCGTACTTAAAAAAGGTAACGATAAGTACCATTAAAACAACTTTTGCAAGCTTTGTTTTTAAATCCTCCAGGGACTTAATGTTAAGAATTTTAACATTATCAGACACTTCTGCAGGCTCAAGCTTGCTTACGTAAAGTTCATAGAGGCCAAGTGAAAAAATAATCATTACTGTAGCTATCAGATAAATATCAACGGCAGTTATAATGTTACCTATAGCATATTTGTAGTAATTTGCATCATAGTCCATAAAATTTTCCATAGTCTTTACAAATACCTTAAAAATCTTATTTGTCCCTATTATGAAAAGGGCAAATGAGGCACAAAGAGACGGAATAACTGCTATAAGAACAAGAAGACGGCTTGCCCATAACGCCTTTTCAAATGTTCTTTCAAGGAAAGGCCTGTCTTCACATAAACAATCCTTCTCTTTTGTTTCAGTTCCTTTACCTTCCATAATAAAACTTCTCCCTAGTAAATTAATATTGCTACTATTAGCATATTTAAAGGTCAAGCAATTGAGCTTCCCTTTTCATAAGTCTATTAAACAAAGTATCCCAGAAATAGTTGGAAGACTTTCTTACTGCAGCACTTACGTTTGAGTTATAAAATTTTTCAGAATCTTCAAGCTCTCCGCTTAAAAGGTCAAAAAGAGTATCTTCTTTCAACGCCTTATCTATCTTATCCTGATTGTATAAAAAGAAGTCTGCAACTACCGTTCTTGCAAGTCTTTCCGCCTTCTTTAAATCTTCCTGCATAACTTCCTCCATTAAAATCTATCAACAATTTTACTCTATTTTTTCTGTAAAAGTATGAATTCCACATTCTGTTTTACTTTTTCCCTTCCACCTTCCTGAACGTTCATCAGAAGACATAGGTAAATCGGTACATGGCACACAACCAAAACTTGTATAACCCCTATCATAAAGAGGATTATACATAAGACCGTGCTTGCTAACAAAACCCCAAACCTCTTTTCTGCTCCAGTCAGCAAGAGGATTAATCTTTATAATATTCCTTCCGGAAGGAAGTTTATGAAACTCTACCTTTTTCAAATTACTTCTTGTCTTTGACTGGTCTCTCCGCATACCTGTAATCCATAAATCAACACTCTGAGTTTCAAGAAAAGTTTCAAGAGGCTTAACCTTTCTCAAAAAACAGCACTTATCAGGGTCGCTATTCCATAAGTTATCTCCATAAAGTTCTGCCTGCTCTTTCAGGGAAATTTCAGGCTTTATAATTTTAAGATTAATATTAAATTTACTCCTCACTTCCTCCATAAACCGGTATGTTTCCTTAAAAAGCAACCCGGTATCAATAGATACAACCTCTATGTCAGGTTTTATCTTTAAAGCAAGGTAGATGAGAACAACTGTATTTATACTGAAAGAAGCGGTTAAAATCGGATATCTGGCTTTTAAAATAAAAGTCTCCATTAAATCGTAAGCGGATAATTTTTCGTAATCCAAGGCACCGATACTCCCTTAATTAAAAGTTAACCTCTATATAAACTAACCCTTATTCCCCCGTTTGAAAAGGTCAAAACCTTCCTGCACTTTAAACCTGTCACCCGGGCAAGTTTTTTATCAGGAGAAAGAAAGGCTACTTTCACCGCAGGAAAACTTTTCCTTAGCCACTCTCCAAACCGTCTGTAAACAGAAAAGGTATCTGCAACTATCCGCTTGCCGTAAGGCGGATTGGTAACAACATAAGCTATTTCCGGTAAACCATTTTCTGGAAGGGAAGCCTTTCTAAACTTTATACTAAGATTGAAAAACTTCATATTTTCAACAGAAGCTCTTATCGCATTTTCAGATATATCAAAGCCAAAAATTGAAGGGATTTCAGTTTTTATTCTGGATTCAAGTTCAGTTTTAACAGAATAAAAAAGAGTTTCATCAAAGTTTTTCCACTTCATAAAAGCAAATTTTCTCTTTATTCCCGGAGGAATGTTGCCAGCTATCATCGCCGCTTCTATGGGAATCGTCCCTGAACCGCAGAAAGGGTCAACAAGAGGTATCTTTCTATCCCATCCTGAAGCAAGAACAATCGCTGCTGCAAGATTCTCTCTTAAAGGAGCCTGTGTTTCAACAACTCTATAACCTCTTTTATATAAAGGTTTCCCGGAACTGTTAATACTTACAGTGCAAAAATCGTTTTCTATTTTTACAATTAAAGAAGTTCCCTCATCTTCAAATTTTGCCTTTTCAATTGTATGTTTTAATCTATTATTTATCCCTTTTAAAACTCTTTCAGCAACAGCATCAGAGTGGTAGAGCTTTGATTTTTTACAGGTTACCCTTATCTTAACCTTCTGAAAATATGGGAAATAGATATCCCATGGATACCTGGCAATTCGTTTTACAAGTTCAGCAAATGTTTTCACCCTGAAAGAAGCAACTCTTACCAAAACACGGTTAGCTGTTCTAAGACAAAGATTTGAAAGATAAAGTTCCCTGAGACCTCCCCTAAACTCAACACCACCGGGAACTACTTCTCCCTTTATTCCGATGTTTTCAAGCTCTGAAAGGGTAATTTCCTCTATCCCCGGCTGGGAAACGGCAAACAGTTTTAAAACCGTTTTATTTTCCATTGCCAAAAGTCCAGTGAATGATACCTACAATCTCAACGATAGCGTAAATTATTGAACTTGTTAAAATGCCATACTGCTTTGTCTTAAAAGCATATACAGCATAAAGAGTTGAAGCACAAAGAGCAACCATAAATCCGATATTCGGATAGCCAAGTGCTGTAATGAATAAACCTGTAACGCCAAAAGCCGAAGCAACTATCTCAAGGATTTTTTGACCTTTCGTTCTTTCCATAAATACTCCCTGTATAAAATTTGCAAAAGGAAATTTAGGTTGAGGATGAATGAAGTCAAATATTAATTTTCTCTCCAGCTCTCAACTTTGCACTTCTTGCTGCAGAATTTGTTTTTATCTCTTCATCAGAAGGAAGTATTGGTTTTTTTGTTACTATCTTAAGATCTTCTCTACTTTTTAAAATGTTTTTAACTATTCTGTCTTCAAGTGAATGAAATGTAATAACAACAATTCTTCCACCCTCTTTAAGTCTTTCAACAGCTTTTGGAATTCCCTCTTCTATACTTTCAAACTCTTTATTAACATAGATTCTTATAGCCTGAAACGTTTTTGTAGCAGGGTGTTTTTTTCTTCCTGCCCAGAGCCTTTTAGGTATAACCTCTTCAACTATCTTTGCAAGTTCAGCGGTTGTTCTTATAGGTTTAATTTTACGCCTTTTAACTATCTCCCTTGCTATTTTTCTTGCAAACCGCTCTTCTCCATACTTGAAAATTATATCTGCAAGTTCCCTCTCTGAAAGGGTATTTACAACCTTTTCTGCTGTTAATTTCTGTGTTCTGTCCATTCTCATATCAAGAAAATCATCTTTCCAGAAAGAAAAACCTCTATCTCCCCTAAGCTGGAAATGGGAAACACCAAGGTCAAAAAGAATCCCATCAACAAAGTCAACACTTTCCTCATCAAGAACAGCATCTATCTGGGAAAAGTTTGCATGATAAACAGAAAACCTATCACCGAATCTCTCAAGTTTTTTGATGGCTCTTTCTATCGCTTCCTCGTCCCTATCTATTGCTATTACTTTGTTTTCCGGATTTGCTTCAAGAATCGTCTCTGTATGCCCTCCGCCTCCCAAAGTGCAGTCAACAAAAACACCCCCTTTCTCTGCATTCAAAAACTTAACACTCTCTTTTAAAAGAACAGGCGGATGAAATATCTCACTCATCTATCACTGCCATCAACAATCTTGTGTTCATGGTTTATAGAATCATCAACAGGATCAAGGTGGATTGTAACTTCCCATCTTTTATCAGGATCTATCTCTTTAATTCTCCTTTCAACTTCATCAGCTATATCGTGAGCTTCCTGAAGCGAAATTTCCGGATTAAAAACAAGATGAACATCAACGAAGTTAAAAGGTCCAGCTTTACGAGTTTTGAGAAAATGGTAATCTGTTACCTTTGGTGTTGATCTTATTATTTCTTTTATCTTCTCAACCTTTTCATCTTCAAGGGCTACATCCATCAAGATTAAAACACCCTCTTTGATAAGCTCATACGCAGAATAGATAATATAAAGAGCTATAGCTATACCAAAAATCCCATCAATCACATAAAACTTAGTGAAGTAAACTATCAGCAAAGATAAAACAACAGCCGAGTTTGAGAGAAGGTCGGTTTTATAGTGTAAGGCATCCGATTTAACAACAAGATTCCCGGTTTTCTTTGCCACATACTCAAGGAAAATCACAAGAGCAGCCGTTAAGATTATAGAAATCACCATCACAATAAGAGAAGGGCCAAGGTAATGAATTGGCTCGTTATGAATGATTTTCTTAACAGCCTGATACATTATAAAAAGACCGGACATTGTGATTATTGTCCCTTCTATTACTGCAGCAAGAGCTTCTATCTTACCCAGACCGTAATTAAATCTTTCGCTTGGCGGCTTTTCAGAATTATGAATTGCGAAATAGTTAAACATAGAAACGAAAATATCAAGGACAGAATCCATAGCTGAAGCAAGAACGGCAACTGAACCGCTAATAAGTCCGACAGCAAGCTTTATAACAACGAGAATTCCTGCGACACCACTTGCAATTACAGTAGCTTTTTTCTGAAGTGACATAGCTTACTCCTTAAAACCTTTCGGATATGAACCTAAAATTTTCATAAAACTTGTATCTTTAGCCACCTCTTCAAGAGCTTTTTTGACTCTTGGTTCAGTTTTATGTCCGTCTATATCAACAAAGAAAACATACTCCCACGGTCTCTTTTTAGTGGGTCTTGACTCAATTTTAGTAAGGTTAACATCATAAAGGGCAAACGGCTTAAGAGCATGAAAAAGTGCCCCGGCAACATGTTTCGTGCTGAACATAATGGAAGTTTTATCATTGCCTGTAGGAGTTTCAGAATCCTTCTTGCCTACAACAAAAAACCTTGTAAAGTTCTTTGAAATCTCCTGAATATTTCTCTCAAGAATGTTTAAGTCATATAAAAGAGCTGCTGCTTCACTTGCAATTGCTGCAACACCCTTCTCTTTACTTGCCAGTTCCGCTGCTTTTGCAGTACTTGAAACTTCAATAACTTCAGCATCAGGAAGATTTTCAGCAAGCCATTTTTTGGCCTGTGCAATAGCATGCCTGTGAGAGTAAACTTTCTCTATATTTTCAAGAGAAGTTTCACGGCTTAGAAGGTGAAGATTAACAGGAACAAAAATCTCTCCACATATTTTTAGTTCCGTATCAAGAAACATGTCAACTGTATAATTAACAATCCCTTCTATAGAGTTTTCAACAGGAACAACCCCGTAATCAACCCTCCCTTTATCCACCTCTTCAAAAACATCGGTAATAGAGGTCATCGGCCTCAAATCGGAAGAGGTGCCAAAATGTTTCAAAGCGGCAAGGTGAGTAAACGTAGCGTAGGGACCGAGGAAAGAAACCTTTGTCGGTTCCTCAAGTGCCCTGCAGGCTGAAATTATCTCTCTAAAGATGGCCCTAATAGATTCGGGAGGAAGAACACCATAATTTTTATTTAGCTCTTCAAGCTTTGTAAGAATCTCAGCTTCTCTTTCAGGGACATAGAACGGAAGTCCTTTTTTTCTCTTTACCTCTCCTACTTCACTGGCAAGTTTTGCCCTTCTGCTTAAAAGGTCTATAATCTGTCTGTCTATCCCATCAATCTCTTTCCTGAGCTCTTCAAGAGTTCTCATCCAACTATCTCCTTCTGTTAAAAGGACAACTTTTCCTTTTACACGTTGAACACTTTCCAGATTTTATCCTGAAAATTGCAAAAACCGCAGTAAGAAATATTATAACTAAAAACAGATTTTCAATCACTAAAACCTCCTTACAGGATTAAATGTAAAATATACTCCCAAAAACCAGGCAAGCAGGAAAATAGAAATGGATGAAAGGCTGTTAAAACTTGTAACAGGAAAGCTTAAACTGAAAGAAAAAGTAAAATGCTCCGGGCTTCCTGGAGCATCTAAAGCGCTCTTTATAAAAGAGCTACTTTCAAAAATAAACAGGCAGGTTTTAGTTATAACCCCTTCAGAGCCACTTGCAGAAGCTCTTTATCATGACCTTGAAAGGGAAAAAATTAAAACTGTCCATTTTTCAGCATGGGACACATCACCATTTGACATCGCTTCTCCATCTGCACTTTCCCAGTTCAAAAGATTACATGCCCTTCACAGATTAATGGAAGAAAAAGTAGAAGTTGTTGTTGTAAGTGTGGAAAGTCTGCTTCAAAAGGTGATACCTCCTGAAGAGCTGATAGAGGTAATCTTTGAAGTAAGAAAAGGAGAGGAAATAGACAGGGATACACTTTCGGAGTTTTTATCCTCTGCAGGTTTTACAAGAGTTGATGCTGAGCCTGACGAAGGAGAGTTTATACTTAAAGGAGACCATCTTGTAATTCAAACCCCTGAAGAAAAAATTTCTGTTGAATTTTTCGGAGATACAGTTGAAAAAATCACAGTAAACGGAAAAGAGACACAGAGCTATGTTTTAACACCAATTTATGAAATGATACCTGATAAAAAGAAAATGAAACCGATAAAAGACCTCTATCCTGAAGTTTATGAGAAACATCTTCTCTTCCCTTCAATAAGTGGTGGAGAAAAGCTACTTCCGTTTATATTTGATTTAACTCCTATTACAACCTACCTTAACGATTTTTTAACTGTAACTATTGAAACTCACCAGTGTAAAGCCATTAAAACTGATCTTATAAAAAATTATGAAAACGACTTCAGGCTTTTAAAGAGAGAAAACATACCGGTAGCAGACTTTGAAGATTTTATAGAATCGCAACTTCCTGAACCTGAAATTGAAATATTTGAAAAGGAAAAGTGTGAAATAGATTTTGAAATTTCCCCGATGCCACCAATAGACGTTGTTGAGGCGGAAGAGATTTTAAAATCTGTAAAAAATGACAGAATAAAAGTTATCTACTCAACAGAAAGCTTGAAGGATGAAATTGAAAAACTGCGGAAAAAGTTAACCCTGCAAATTGAGATAGAAAAAGGCATCTCTTCTGGAGGATACAGAATCAAAAATAAAAATTTCACCTTTCTTACAGAAACTGAAATATTTACTCCTGTTAAAGAAAAGAGCGTTTTTACCCTTACGCCTGGAGAACTTGTAATCCACAGAGATTACGGTATAGGAATATTTAAAGGAATAACAAGTAGAGATATAGCCGGGAAAAAATTTGACTTTGTTGAAATTGAATATGACAGAGGAGAAAAGCTTTTTGCCCCATTTACTCAGATAGACAGAATATTCCCCTACACAGGATATAAAGGAAAGAAACCGAAACTTGACAGACTCGGTGGAACTTCCTGGAAAAATCTTGAAAGAAGGGTTAAAGCTTCTCTTATAAAGTTTGCCCAGCAGCTTGCTGAGCTTTATAAAGAGAGGAAAACGTCCTCTGGAGAAGCGATAATCGGTGACAGGCAGCTTTTAAAAGAGTTTGAAAGTGCATTTCCCTTTAAAGAAACAGAAGACCAGCTAAAAGCAATAAGGGATGTTTATAAAGACATGGAATCGGAAAAGCCGATGGATCGCCTTATATGTGGAGATGTAGGATTTGGAAAAACGGAAGTGGCGATGAGAGCTGCGATGAAAGCTGTTTCTGACGGAAAACAGGTTGCACTCCTTGCACCTACAACAATCCTTGCAGAGCAACACTACAGAACATTTAAAAAGCGTTTTAAAGGATTTCCTGTAAAAATTGAACTTATTTCAAGATTTAAAACAAAAAAGGAGCAAAAAGAAATTTTAGAAAAGGTAAAAAGCGGTGAAGTGGACATTTTAATAGGAACCCACCGAATCACATCGGATGACGTTGAGTTTAAAAACTTAGGTCTATTAATAATAGATGAAGAACACAAGTTTGGCGTAAAAACCAAAGAGAAAATCACATCGTTAAAGAAAAATCTTGATGTTCTCTATCTTTCAGCTACACCCATACCGAGAACTTTATACTCTGCAATCTCTGGTTTCAGAGATATTTCTGTAATAGAAACACCGCCTGTTGGACGGAAAGGAACAAAAGTTTCTGTAATGAAATATTCTGACAAAGTTTTGAAAACTGCCATAGAGAGAGAACTTGAAAGAGAGGGACAGATTTTCATAGTTCACAACGACATCTCATCCCTTGAAGAGATAAGACAGAAAGTTGAAGCAATGTTTCCTGACACCCCGGCTGAGATAATCCACGGCCAGATGAGAGCTGATAAAGTAGAAAGAATTATGCACCGATTTATTGAAGGTGAAATCAAAATACTCATCGCAACATCCATTATAGAATCCGGTATAGATATACCGTCTGCAAACACATTAATAGTTATAGGAGCTGAAAATTTCGGACTTTCCCAGCTTTACCAGTTAAAAGGAAGGGTTGGTAGAGGTGTTGAAAAGGGATACTGCTACCTTCTCACATCACCAAAAGCAAAACTTACAAAAGACGCTGTAAAAAGACTTGAAGCGATAAAAAAAGTCTCCCAGCTTGGAGGAGGATTCCAGCTTGCACTTAAAGACCTTGAAATAAGGGGAGCTGGGAACCTTTTAGGTCCCCAGCAGAGCGGTTATATAAACTCTGTCGGGCTCGATCTTTATATGAAACTGTTTTCAGAAGTGTTAGAGGAGAAAGAGCAGGAAAAAGATGTTAAGTTAAATGTTCCCGTGGAAGCATTTATCCCTGAAGATTACATTCAGGATGCAAAAGAGCGGATTAAAATTTATTCAGAGCTTTCAACAGCAGAAAATCCCCAAACTCTTCTTTCAAAGATGGAAGAGCTTTACGGACCGATACCAGACCCTGTTGTAAACACTTTCAAGCTTTTTAGAATAAAGAAACTTGCAAAAGCTCTGGGAGTAATGGAACTTTCCCTTACTCCATCTGGGAAACTTATTCTTAAATTTGGAAATGATATAAACATTGACCCTGAAAAGCTTGTTGAATTTGTGAAAGAGAAGGAAGCAACCTTTACACCGGAAAGAATACTTTATATAGATTGTGGCACATCCCTTGAAAATGTTGAAGCAACTCTCAAAGAGCTTAAGGAGAAAACCTGTGATAAAAAAGCTTGAGATAGAACCGATTCCACTTACAGAAGGTCATTCTAAATTGGTGTTAAAGGTTGAGGATGGGATAATTACAGAAGGGTTTTATTACGCCCTCGTTCCTGTAAGAGGATTTGAAACGATGCTCCTTGATAAAGAGGCAACATTTGCTCCCATAGCAGCTTCAAGGATATGCGGAATGTGTCAGGCTGTTCACAGTATAGCAGTATCAAGGGCTGTAGAAAACGCCTGCCAGATAGAGGTTCCTGAGAAAGCAAAAAAACTAAGAGAGGTAATAAATCTCTCTGTTAGAGTCTACAACCACCTCCTTCATCATATTCTCATTTCCGGAAATATTTTTAAAAACGACAAAGAGCGCTTTGAGTTCATAAAATCGGTGCAGAAAATCAGAAAAACAGTATCTTCTATTCTTGAAATCGTGGGAGGCGGAACAATCCATCCTTCAAACATAGTTATAGGTGGCATCTCTTCACCGATAGAAAACAGTGTGAAAGAGCGGCTTCTTAAAATGATAGAAGAGATAAAAAGCCTTGCAGAAACAGAAGTTAAAACATTTATAGAATATATAGAAAAAGTCTGGAAAGAAAGAAATCTTCCTGAAACCTTAGGGAAGCACAATTTACCGTTTTTCTCGCTAAAAGATTTAAAATCCTCCAGTCTAAAAGAAATATACCCTCAGGAGATATTTGAAGAACTTCCACTAAAAAGGGAAGCTACAAACACAACTATACTCATAAACGGAAAAGGAGCAGAAACCGGTGCAAGGGCAAGAAAAGTAACAGATGGAAAATTTAAACCTAAAGGCGGAATAAAAGAACTCCATATACTAAGAGCACAGGAGATAGTTCCATCCATTAAAAAAATAGAAGAAATCCTTGAAAAAGATACGTTTGAAAAGGAGATAAGAAATCCAACATTTCCAACATCTGATAACGAAACTGTTGGGATAGGAGCAGTTGAAGCACCAAGGGGTGTAAATATCCACAAAGTTAAAGTTGATAAATCAGGTAGAATAACATATTATAAAGTTATGGTTCCCACCGCTATAAACATGATAGCGATAGCTGAATCTTTAAAAGGGGAAAGAGCTGAATATGCAGAAATTATAGTGAGAGCCTACGACCCGTGTATCGCCTGTTCAACCCATTGAAGAGGTAGAGATTGATATACTCTTTCAATGAATTTGATGAAGATATAAAAGTTAAGCTTGGTTTTTTCCATCTATCAAGCTGTTCAGGGTGTCAGATAGCATTTCTTGATATGTTTGATGAACTAACAGAAATTCTTGATACTGTTGAAATAGCTTACTCAAATCTTTTAACAAATAAAAAAGAAATTCCAAAAATAAACGTTGCTTTTGTTGAAGGTTCTTTCTCAATAGGATTTGAGCCACATATAAAGCTTGTTAGAGAGATAAAAGAGAAAGCTGATATCGTTGTTGCCGTCGGCGGCTGCGCCGCTTTTGGCGGAATAAGAAGACTTAATGTGGGAGCTCAAGCTCCACAACCATCTCATCAGGCATCTATACCAATAACCGAACTTGGAATGCTTAAAGGAAAGGTAAAGTATGTAATTCCCGGTTGTCCTCCGAATCCTTACCTTTTGTATAGATTTCTGCTTGCCCTTCTGGAAATTGATGAGGATTTTCTGCAACCTTTTGAACACATGGTATTTTCAACATTTGCCTCCGGCTATGACATTTTAACCGAAGTTGTAAACAAGGGACTATGCACAGGCTGCGGAACATGTATTTGTGCCTGTCCAACAAAAGCGATAGAATTCAGTAGAAAAACACAGCGTCCAATCTTCAATAGAACACTTTGCGTTGGTTGCGGTTCCTGCCTTGCAGGATGTCCACAATCGTTTAAACCTTATCCTCAACCAGTTTATGAGTAATGGAGGAATTGAATGTTCGGACTTTATAGACAATTTACTATAGGAAGATACACAAAAGCTTTTCTTATAAAGGACAAAAAAAGCTGCACTTCACGTAGCAATTTAAAGGCTATTTTGAAGGAAGCTTTCAAAAAAGGCTTAATAGACAGTGCTATCGGAACTACTCTTGAAAAAAACTGCGAAAACCCGTCAGTAAAGCCGGTATTTATTAAATCCCTAAAAGAGATTGATAGCTTTGAACCGTTCTTCTTTATCCATGGAGGGCAAAATTCCATTTTGAAAGAGATAACCCAAAAGTATAGTTTTGAAAAACTCGGAGTTATAGGACACTCCTGTATTCTTGATGGAATAAATAAGATGCAGTACTACGGAATAGGAAGCAACTTTGCTGTGCTTAAATTTTCTCTAAAAATAGGAATAGGATGTATAGGTGCACTGTCCCTTGAAGGTATGAATTGTCTATTAAAGGAGAAAAAACTTCCGCAGTGTGATTTTGATGAAACTTTCTTCAAAAAGGGGAGAGTATTCATATCTAAAAAAGAGCCGTTTGCATTTTCAATTGAAGAGTATTACTATTATTTGAATGAGGGATGCAAAGTGTGTATGAATTTATCCTCCAGAGGAAGTGACTTAACATTTGTTCCATATATGGAAGATGGATATTCTCTCTGTTTTGTAAGAACGAAAAAAGGGCTTAAACTATTTGAGAATCCAGATTTTGAAGTTAAAGAAGCACAAGAGCGCAACATAACTGAAGTTGAAGAAACAGTAAAGCAGGTTTTAAAAAAGAACATAGAAAACGTTCTTGAAAGAGCTGAACTTGGAGTTCCATCAAACAAATGGGATGGAAATAGGTTCGGTAAATTCAGTGCTTTATGGAACAACATATACGCTGAAAATATAGAAGAGGAGGTGTTTTAAAATGGTTATTACTTCAGAAATGAAAATGAAAGCTGAAATCATCAAAGTGCTCGGTCATCCTGAAAGAATAGCAATTCTTATGCTTCTTTCAGACGGAGAAAAATGTGTAAAAGAGCTTAAAGAGGAGCTTGGAATCTCTCAACCAAAGGTTTCTCAACATGTGGGAATTATGAAAGAACTTGGAATTCTCAACTTTAGAAAAGAAGGAACTAAAGTGCTTTACTCAATTGGGGACGATAGAGTTAAAAAGCTCCTTGACATTTTTATCAACGAAGAGATTTAACTTAATGCGGGGAGATAAATATCTCCCCCTATTTTAATGCTGACATTTGTCGCAGATGCCGTAGCATACAAACTCACATTTCTCAACGCATAGGTTCATATCTTCCAGCTTTTTAGTGTCAATTTCTACTTTGCAATCAATATCTATAACCCTTCCACATTCTGTACAGATAAAATGGCTGTGAGGTTTAACATTTCCGTCAAATCTTGCTATACCATTAACAGTAGCAACTTTTTGAGCAAGTCCAATTTTCTCAAGATTGGTTAAAGTTCTGTAAACAGTAGCAAGTGAAATTCCGGCAAACTTATTTTTTAAAGCTTCATAAATCTCCTCTGCTGAAGGATGGTCATACCGGCTAACAAGCTCCCTGTAAATAGCCACCCTCTGTGGAGTAACTTTCAATCCTTTTGCTCTTGTTATCTCCTTAAATCTCTCTACAAGTTTATCTATCATTTCCATATCTACACTCCTTATATTAAATTTGAAAATTTTCAGCTAAAATTATACTTTCAGGCAACGAAAATCAACTTCCTCTAGAAATTAAACGGTTTTCTCCCATTTAATAAAAAAGCAAAAATTTAGCAGATAATTCTGCCTATAAATAACCACTGATTTTAATTTAACAAAATGATACAATATTTTCAAGAAAATCATTAAATTTAGGGGATGAAACATGAGTGTTGAAACGGTATCTCTTGCTGTAATAGCAACCTGTATGGTGATTATAACAGTTTCCATTGTGGTTCTGACAATTGTGGCTTATTCTATACTTAAAAAATTAGGAGAACTTATAGATAAAACGGAAACAGAAGTTACATCAACATTTAGAGAGCTTAAAGAGGTTGTTAATTCTTTTACAGACACATTAAGAGGATTTGCTACAGTAGCAAGATTTGTAACAGGAAGAAAGAAGAGGTAGCATTGCCACCTCTTATATATCAAGGTTCCTAACCTCTTTGGCAAACTTCTGTATAAACTCTCTACGAGGTTCAACCTTATCACCCATTAAAACGGTAAACACATCATCTGCGGCAACTGCATCCTCAACAGAAACTTTTAAAAGTGTTCTATTTTCAGGATTCATCGTTGTTTCCCAGAGCTGGTCAGGGTTCATTTCACCAAGACCTTTGTATCTCTGTATATAAATTCCCTCTTTCCCTGTTTTCAAAACAAATTCATAAAGCTCATCAAGAGTACTAAACTCCTTAATTTCTCCTTTCTTTTTAACTTTATAAGGAGGATTTCCTATCTCTTCTCTTATCTGCTTTTTAAGACCTCTACCTCTTTTAAACAGGTCAGAGATTAAAAACTTCTCATCCACAATCACAGTTTTTGTAAGATAGTTATCAAAAGGAACATCTATCTCTATGTAAAAACAGCAGGAATCTTTGTCCTCTTTTACCCGTATTTCACAATTTTTAAGTGACTCTGGAAGATTCTCTTTTATTAAAGATGCAAGTTCACTTGCACTTTCTTCATTATAAAGCATCCTATAATCCGCCTGTGCCCTTAAAAGAGCATTAACAACATCCCTGTTTCTCTTTCTTGAAAGCATAGAAACTATACTGTTAAGTTCCATAATCTTCTCAACAACAGATAAAGCTTTGCTCTTTTCCATCTCTTTTCCGGTTTTATCAATTAAATGAATCGTATCAAGGGCAAAATCAACCACAACCCTTTCAAGCTCAGCATCAGATTTTATATACATCTCCTTTTTACCCTTTTTTAGCCTGTAAAGCGGCGGTTGGGCAATGTAGAGATACCCTTTTTCAACAATCTCTGGAAACTGACGAAAGAAGAAAGTTAAAAGCAACGTTCTAATGTGTGCTCCATCAACATCCGCATCGGTCATTATTATTATCTTGTGATATCTTAACTTGGAAATATCAAAGTGAGAGCCAACACCTGTCCCAAGAGCTGTAATTATAGTTTTAATCTCATCATTTGATAGAACTTTCTCTATTCTTGCTTTCTCTACATTTATTATTTTACCCTTTAAAGGAAGAATTGCCTGAAATCTTCTATCTCTACCCTGCTTTGCACTCCCACCTGCAGAATCACCCTCTACAAGATAAAGTTCTGTCTTTTCAGGGTCTCTTTCTGAACAATCTGCAAGTTTACCGGGAAGAGAAAATTCTTCAAGAGCGCTCTTTCTCCTTGTCATTTCACGGGCACGTTTTGCAGCTTCCCTTGCCCTTGCTGCAGTAATGACCTTTTCTGCTATTTTTCGTCCAATATCAGGCCTTTCGTTAAGGAAAGCTGTAAGTTTTTCATAAACTATAGATGTAACAACCGGCTTAACCTCTGAATTTCCGAGTTTTGCTTTTGTCTGTCCCTCAAACTGCGGGTTCGGAACTTTTACTGAGATTACAGCAACAAGTCCCTCTCTTACATCATCTCCAGTTATAGAAAGCTTTGCATTCTTAGGAATAAGGTTGTTTTCTTCTATAAACTTTGTTATAGCCCTTGTAAGAGCAGATCTAAACCCTGAAACATGTGTTCCACCTTCCCGTGTATTTATGTTATTAACAAAACTGAAAATCTGCTCCGAATAGGTGGAGTTATACTGCAGGGCAACTTCAACAATAATATCGTTCTTTCTTCCATCCACATATATCGGTTCTGGAAAGAGAGGCCCTTTTTTCTCATTTATCTTCTTTACAAATTCAACAATTCCACCTTCATAATAGAAAACCTCTTTTTTAGGCGGTTCTTCTCTCTCATCAACCAGAGTGATTTTTAAACCTTTATTAAGAAAAGCAAGCTCCCGCAGCCTGTTAGCAAGAACATCCCAGCTAAATTCTGTAACCTCAAAAATTTCAGGATCAGGCTTGAAAGTTATTATAGTTCCTCTTTTATGAGTTTCCCCTATGCAGGCAAAAGCAGTTACAGGTTTACCTTTCTCATAAGTTTGCTTATAAACCTTTCCATCTCTATGGATTTCAACTATAAGCCATTCTGAAAGGGCATTAACAACAGAAACGCCAACACCGTGAAGCCCACCAGAATATTGATACGCATCCTTTTCAAACTTTCCACCTGCATGAAGAACTGTTAAAACAATTTCAGCAGCAGGTTTACCATATTCTGGATGTATATCAACAGGAATACCTCTTCCATTATCAGCTACAGTTATAGAATTATCTTCATGTATCACAACTTCTATTTCTGAACAATATCCTGCAAGAGCCTCATCAACACTATTGTCAACAACCTCAAACACGAGATGGTGAAGACCGTAAGCACCTGTATCTCCAATATACATACCGGGCCTTTTTCTAACCGCCTCAAGACCTTCCAGGACTTTTATCGCAGAAGCATCATATTTCTTATCAGACATCCAACTCCTCCAGAAAAAACTAAAAAGATAAACTTCAGGAATGGAAATAAATTTAAAACGGACTTAATTATACCATTATTTAAGATGGTGCCGGCGAAGGGACTTGAACCCTTGACCTGGGCATTACGAGTGCCCCGCTCTTGCCACCTGAGCTACGCCGGCAGAAGGAGAGACAGTTGGCAAAGATAAAATTTAGTCCTGAAGATTTTAAAGTAAAAGAAATTTTAAACGATAATTTCTTCAAAAACCGCGGAGACTATAGAATTTACAGGCTCTGGAAAAGGGGGCTTGAAACCCAGGAAGTGATGGAAAGGATAGCAAAAATCTCCAAAATTCCCGTAAAGTTTATAGGATATGGTGGGCTGAAGGACAAAAATGCAGAAACTGTTCAGTTTATCTCTATTCCCGCAAAATATAGTTTGAAAGAGCTAAATAAGGGAAACCTTAAATTATCTTTCTGCGGATTTTCAACATCACCTATAACATCCTCCTCTATAAAAAGAAACCGATTTGAAATTGTTGTAAGAGAAACGCTAAAAGACAAAGAAAAGATAGAAATTATTAGAAGAGCAGGAGTTCCTAACTATTATGGCGAACAGCGGTTTATATCTTTAAGAAAAGGACAACTTTTCATTCATCACCTGATTAGTAGAAATTACAAACAGGCAATAGAATATCTTTTCACACCAGCAGGCTGGGAAAACTCAAAAAGCAGAAAAGGAAAAAAAGCGTTTTTAGAAGGTAATTTTAAAGAAGCCGTTCTTCTCCTTTCTGGATGGAGAAAAAAGATAGCACAGTATCTTCTAAAAATTCCAGCAGCATCTCCAGAAACCCTTTTTAAACTCATACCCCGCAAAGAGATAGAGTTTCAAATAAATATTTTTCAGAGCCTTCTTTTTAATAAAGCTGTTGCAAGTATGATAAAAAAAAGCGGTAAAGAACTTTTCGCATTTAAATATAAAGCTGGAATTATGTTTTTCCCGGTAGAAAAACCGGGTATCCCCGAAAAAATTGAGATGTTCTACCCGGAGATTAAAAATCCTATATATGCTCCAATTCTCAGGAAAGAGGGAATAAAAGTTGATTCTATGAAAAGGTTTTCCGGCTATTTTCACCGCTTTTCAAGAAAAACGTTTGTCAGAGTGGAAAATTTTGAAATTACAGAGATGAAAGAGAAAACCGTTCTAAAATTTGAACTTCCATCAGGAAGCTATGCAACAAATGTTGTAAGATTTCTATTTAACAGTATCAAATTTAAGGGGGTGTAAAATGAAAGCACTGTTTGTGAAAAACATAGAGATTGAAGGACCGGGAACACTTGCCCCTCTCTTTGAGAGAAAAGGACTGAAAGTTGAAACTATAAGCGCTTTTAAGAACGAAACCGTTGATAGCATTGACGATTACGAAGTTATAACGATACTAGGTGGACCTATGGGAGTCTATGAAGCGGAAAAATATCCCTTTCTAAAGTATGAATTTAAACTTGTTGAAGAAGCAATTAAAAAGGGAAAAAGAGTTGTTGGAATATGTCTTGGTTCTCAGATAATAGCTCATGTATTGGGTGCAAGAGTTTACAAAGGAGAGATGGGAAAAGAGATAGGCTGGTATGAACTTTATCCTCAAAATGAGTTTGAGTATATATTTCAAAACAAAATTGAAGTTTTTCAGTGGCACGGTGATACCTTTGATATACCAGAAGGTGCTGTAAAGCTTGCTTCAACTCCCCTTTATCCAAATCAGGCGTTCAGATATGAAAAAGCTGTAGGAATCCAGTTTCACATAGAGGTAACAAAAGAGGATATTTTAAAATGGATAGAAGCTTACAAAGATGAGGTAGAAAAAGAGAACTTAACACCTGAACAGATTCTGGGAAACAACGATAAAAGGTGGGACATGCTTAAAGTTTACTCTTCCGTTTTTGTTGAGTTTCTATTTAAAATATGAAATTTTTGCTCTTTTTTCCTGACAAAAAGGAAGGTCTCTTCACCTTCCTTTCCTTTTATAAACATCTCTCTTGCAAGTTTTTCATAGTAAAAATCTTTATTTTTCTCTATGGTTTTGATTCTCTCTGAAAGTATATCTATTTTTGACTGCCAGAATTCCTTCTCTTTCAGCAACTTTTTATAGTTTGCCTCAAGCTGACGCAAAGTGGTTAAAGAATTTTCTCCCACAAAGTAACTGTAAAAATAGAAGGGAACAAAAACAGCCCATCCAACAACAAGAATTTTAGCTATCTTCTGTATCAATTAACCCTCTCGCTATCAGTTCTTCTTCATAAAACTTCCTGTAAAGAGCATTCCATTCAGGAGTCCCTTCTGGAACAGGCTTTGACATAGACTCAATCTTTTCTCTTGCCGCTCTGTCAACCTCTTTTCTAACTTTAGATATTGTGTTAAAAGCTCTAACTATGTGCTGTCTTATTATTCCTCTTTCCTGAGTGTAGTCTATCTCATCGTCTGTAAGAATAAACCTTAAAATTTTCCCGGCTATATAGTTCGCCTTCTCCCGGGTAAAAATGCTCCCTGGAGCGGGTAAACCCCTCTCTTTAGCAAGTTTTTCCATTATAAGCTTCCTTGCTTTAAAAAACGGAATCCCTCTATACATTATCTCATCAGAATTTTCCTGAAGGATTTTCTCCGCTTCCTCTTCAAGTTCTTTATCTATTCTGTACTCATTAAGTATTATCTCTTTCACCTTCTCTTTAAAGTATTCTTCATCATCAACTATCACATACTCATTATTAAGAAGATTTTTTGCTATTTCGTTAACCAAAAGCTCTATAAATTTACTACCTTTCTGTTTCTGCATCTGATAAGCCTCCTCTCATCTTTTTCTCTATTTCCTTTATCCTTTCAAGAGCTTTCAGCCCTTCAGGAGATTTCCCTTTAATTTTAAACACTTTTCTGTATAACTTCAAAGCTTGCTCATACTTACCCTGAGACTCAAGAATTGATGCAGCTTTATAAATAGCTGTTGAATTCCATGGTTCAGAACCAATCTCATAGTGAATTTTCAGATAGTTCATAACAGCACTATCAACGTCCCCTTTCTCCTCCTGAACTGTAGCAAGCCAGAAAAGAGACTCTGCTTTCTGCTCCTTCTTTTTAGCCTTCCTGTAGGCTTCTTTTAAAAGCTTCTCAGCGTCATCCCTTTTCCCCTTTTTATCAAGGAAAAGGGCAAGATTAACAAGGTCATCATAATCTATTTCAGAAAGATGCCCCTTATTCACTATGTAATTAAGAAGCCTCATCGCATCTGTTTCTTTCCCGGCAAGCTTGTAAAGGGAAGCAAGCTGAGCGGCAAACTTTATCCGCTTGTCCTCTGGAAGATTCTCTATATCACTTACAGCCCTTCCAGCATTTAAAGCATCAAGAAGTCTTCCCTGCTTGTAGTAAATCTCCATCAGAAGGAAGTTTTTCACATCTTTTCTTTTTTCAGTATCCTCAGGAATCATGGATGCATCTTCAACTGCTCTTCTGTAGTTTTTCAACTTCAGGTCAATATCAACCATTCTCATAGCCGCAAAAGTTCTGATTTCAGGGTCGGAAGAACGTTCAACTGCCATTCTGTAAAGGCCATAAGCTTTTAAAAATCCTTTAGCATCATAGTAATCGTTTGCTTTCTCAATAAGAGCATGGATATCTGAAAGGGTGTTTTCAGGGTTGTAAGCTATAAACTCCGGATTGTTTAAAAGAAGAGTATCAAACTTACCAGAAACATAGGCATCATACTCTTCCATCTGCTGAGCAAATTTTGCTATTTCAGGAGTAGATGCTACAGCCTTTAAAAGGGAAAGATAGTAAAACCTCTTTTCAGGCGATTTTTCAATGGTCGCAAGGGTGTAAAGAAGAACCATCTTTTCAACTTCGCTAACTCTTGAAAGCAGACTTTTCATAAGTTTTTTATTGCCTGCAATCACTCCATACATCGTTGCTACCGTGGGTTCTTTAGGTGGAGAAACTTTCTTTATCAGTTTTGTTTTCCCGAGTTTTGAGGAAAGGTAAAATAGCCTTCCGTAATCAACATAAGCAAATAGTCTGTTATTATTTAGCTTTAATCTTAAATATTCAAAAGCCACATCCAATTTTCCGTTTAAAGCTTTATCAAGAATGAAAAAGTGGAACGCCTCATCGTCTTTGAAAATTATTGGCTTTAAAACCTTTTCACTTTTCCCATACTCTCTGGCAAAATAGTAAGCTTTTCCTAAAAGCTTGCGAAGTAAAGGAGTGTCCATCTTAAACTGCTCTTTCCCATACTCAAGAACTTTAACAGCAGGAGAAAAATCCCCTTTTAAAATTAAGGCCCTTGCATAAGGAATGATTGAAGCTTTATAGTAGGGAGTTCGCTGATAACTGTTTGAAATCCGGGAATACACCATTACCCCGATATCTTTATTTATTCCGGCTGTTTCACCTATAATGTAAAGAGTTCTTGGAGTTAAGTATCTATCTCTCTTTACAGCAACGGCCTGTTTTAAATAATCAAAAGCTTTATCAAACTTTCCTGACTCATAAAAGAAGAAACCAGCATCGTGATAATTAACTCCATTAACAGACTCATCGGCAAAAGTGGAAAATGTGTAGAGGAGCGCCTTATAGTAATACTCAGGATAGTATTTTTTGACAGCATCAGGGTCTATTTTCCCTTTGAAGAAATCAATAGCAACCTTTAAACTTTCAGGAACAGCAGGTTTTTTAACACTCATTCCAAGTTCTTCAAAAGCCTTCTTTTTAAGACCAAGCTTGAAATAAGCCCAGGCTCTAAGGAATTTTGCCTCTTTTGAATTAAGTTTCCTTGCAAGTTTTAAAGCTTTACCATACTCTCCCTGAAGGTAATACACTTTTGCAAGTTCAAAAAGAATCTCCGGAGATTTATCTTTCGCATAAAGTTTTTGAAGCCTTAAAACTGCATCTGCATATTTACCCTTTGAAATCAGATACCTGACATACGGAAGGGCAAATTTTTCCTTATTAAGCCAGTCTCCGTAATTTGCAAAAAGATAATCTGTTATATCCTGCCTTTTGTATTTAACAGCTTCTTCAGCAAATTTTTCAAGAAAACCGCTCTCCGCAAGGGCTCCTTTTATATCAACATTTTTCTCACCAAGGGTTAAAAGATAAAACTTATCATCAACAGAAAGTGGAAAATCTGAAATTACCCTTAAAAATTCAACTTTACCATTTACCGACAACGCCAGAAAACTGTTTTTATCAAAGCTTTCTTTAAATGGCTTTCCAGACTTTATATCAACAAAAAGTTTTGCCGCAAGAAGAACCCCGCGATGATATGAAGGATATTTAGCCTCCCATATCTTGATAAGCTTCTTTAAACTACCAACATCTCCCGTTTTTACGAAAGTTTCAGCCATCGGAACAAGATAATTTTTAAGGTCAAAAGAAGGGCTCTCATTTAAAATCTGAGAAAAGGTTTGACCGGCAAGGTCATACATTCCATCTCTATAAAGTTAAGCCCAAAATTTATATCTGCTGAAAATGATGTTGTTGAAAGAGATAAAAGGACAATTAATAGAATTTTTCTCATTTTTTACTCCCTGTTTAAGCTCGCAGGTATAAATTATACTCTACTATGAGTATATTTAAAGTTAAATCTCCATTTACACCTAAAGGCGACCAGCCTAAAGCGATAAAAGAGCTGTCAGAAGGAATAAAAGAAGGACTTAAATACCAGACCCTTCTTGGAATTACAGGAAGCGGAAAAACCTACACAATTGCCAAAGTTATTGAAGAAGTTCAAAAACCCACACTTGTAATATCCCACAACAAGACCCTTGCAGCTCAGCTCTACCATGAGCTTAAAAATTTCTTCCCGGACAATGCTGTTGAGTATTTTATAAGCTACTACGACTACTACCAGCCGGAAGCCTACATCCCAAACAGGGATGTTTACATAGAAAAAGACTGCTCAATAAATCCTGTAATAGACAGAATGAGACACTCTGCCACAGTATCACTACTTACAAGAAGAGATGTTATCGTTGTCTCTTCAGTCTCCTGTATCTACGGCCTTGGTTCCCCAAACTTCTACTCAAACCTTGCACTACGATTTACGGTAGGAGAGGAGATAGACAGGGATAAAGCTATAAGAAAACTGGTAAATCTCGGATATGAAAGAAGTGAATTTGAAATGCGCCCGGGAATTTTCAGAGTAAAAGGGGATGTGATAGACATTTTTCCGGCTGATGTTGAAGACCGCTATATCAGAATAGAGTTTTTCGGAGATGAAGTGGATTCCATAACAGAACAGGACTATTTTGACAGGAAAGTGTTGAGAAGATTTAATGAATATACAGTTTATCCAGCATCCCACTATGTTACCCCTTATGAACAGATAGTAAAAGCAGTAAACTCAATAGAAAGGGAACTTGAGGAGAGAATAGAGTTTTTTCTCTCTCAGGATAAGATTGTAGAAGCAAAAAGGATAGAGCAGAGAACAAGATATGACATGGAACTTCTTCTTGAGATAGGCCACTGCAAGGGAATAGAAAACTACTCAAGGCACCTTGACGGGAGAGCGCCAGGTGAACCGCCCTTTACCCTTCTTGATTATTTTCCTGATGATTTTCTCGTTGTTATAGATGAATCACACGTAACCATCCCCCAGATAAAGGCGATGTGGCGGGGAGACAGAGCAAGAAAACACAACCTGATAGAACACGGTTTTCGCCTGCCTTCTGCTTACGACAACAGACCCTTAAACTTTGAAGAGTTTCTTGAAAGAGTTAATCAGGCTATTTTTGTCTCTGCAACTCCGGGACCGTTTGAGCTTGATGTTTCTGAAAAAGTTGTGGAACAGATAATAAGACCAACAGGACTGCTTGACCCTGAAATTGAAGTTAGAAAAACTGAAGGACAGATGGAAGACCTTCTCTCAGAAATAAGGAAAAGGATAGAAAGAAATGAAAGAACACTTATCACAACTCTTACCAAGAAAACTGCAGAAGAGCTAACAGGATACTTGATAGACAAGGGAATAAAAACAAAGTACTTACACTCTGAAATAGATTCTGTTGAAAGAGTTGAGATAATAAGAGGGTTAAGAACCGGTGAATTTGATGTTCTTGTGGGAGTAAACCTTTTAAGAGAAGGGCTTGACCTGCCGGAAGTTTCCCTTGTTGCAATTCTTGACGCAGATAAGGAAGGATTTTTAAGGTCAACAACAGCACTTATCCAGACGATGGGTAGAGCGGCAAGAAACGTTAACGGAAAGGTTATTCTCTATGCTGACAGAATAACCGACTCCATGAAAAAAGCCATTGAGGAAACAAACAGGAGAAGAAAACTTCAAAAAGAGTATAACGAAAAGCACGGTATAACACCTGAAACAGTAAAAAGAGAGATAGACTCAAGCATTCTTGAAGATGCCGGCCTTTCTCAGTTTTACACACTGAAAATTAAGAAAGAAGAAATGCCAAAAACAGAAGAAGAACTTTTTGAAGAGATTGCAAAGCTTGAAAAAGAGATGAAAGAAGCTGCGAAAAACTGGGAGTTTGAAAAAGCCGCAAAATTAAGAGACAGAATAAAAGAACTGAGAAAACTTATAGTTCCGGCATAAGGCATAAAACTGTTTTAATTTTTTAGTTTTTAAAATTCTTCGCATATATATTGCGCATATAATCCACATCATTTAAATTACTCTTTGCTGCTCCAATTAATGCTAAAATTTTTCCTATCACACCGTAGCATAAAATCGGGAGGTAAAAACAGATGGAAAAGACCCATGTTGAAACAGACTTAAACGTTCAAAAAGAGATTCAGGAACTTCGCTCTCTTAATAAGAGATATTCCTGATTTTCCAAAACCTGGAATAGTTTTCAAAGATATTACTCCTCTCCTTCATAAACCGTGGGCAGTTCAGAAAGTTGTTGATTTCATAGGGAACAGATACATAGGAGCAGGTGTTGATATTGTAGCAGGAATTGAATCAAGAGGGTTCTTGCTCGCTTCAGCCCTTGCATATAAGATAGGAGCAGGACTTGCAATCATAAGAAAACCGGGAAAACTTCCCTATAAAACTGTAAGTGCCACATACACACTGGAATATGGCGAAGACAAAATAGAAGTTCACGAGGATGCCATCCAGAAAGGAATGAAAGTTGTTCTTATAGATGATGTCCTTGCAACAGGCGGGACTATGAGCGCAGCTATTGATTTAGTAGAAAAACTTGGCGGTAATATTGTAAGCGTCGATTTTCTCCTTGAACTAACATTTCTTGGAGGAAGAAAAAGAATTGAGGATAGAGGCTATCCAGTATTTTCATTAATTAAATTTTAATGGAGAGAAATGAAACGCATTACCCATTTTATATTCATACTCTTACTTCTAATATCATATAAAGCATTAGCTTCTCCTTCCTACAAGGAGAAGCTATTACCTGATTTTGCAACAACCGTTGTTGACAGAAACGGAAAAATTATAGGTTATTTCTTCTCTAAACATTTTAGACTTTACGCACCTATAGATGAAATACCTCAAAACCTGAAATTTGCAGTAATATCAGCAGAAGATGCCCGATTCTATGAACACAGAGGGATAGACCCCGTTGGACTTTTAAGAGCAGCAGTTAAGGATTTAACAGCAGGGAAAATAGTTCAGGGGGGGAGTACCATAACTCAGCAACTTGCAAAGCTTATATTTTTATCCCCTCAAAGAACTTTATCCAGAAAATTGAAAGAGATAGGTATAGCTAAAGAGCTTGAAAATAATCTTACAAAAGATGAAATACTGGAACTTTATTTAAACTACGTATATCTGGGAAGTGGAGCTTACGGAGTAAAAGCTGCTGCAAAAGTGTTTTTCGGAAAAGACCTGAAAAACCTTACACTTACAGAATGCGCACTTCTTGCCGCTCTTATAAAAGGTCCTGGATACTACAACCCTTTTAAGTATCCCGAAAGAGCTTTAAGAAGAAGAAACTGGGTTCTGAAACAGATGTATGAAAACGGATACATAACAAAAAACATCTATCTTAATGCAGTAAGACAGCCCCTTGACATCTTACCTGCACCAGAAAAACCAAGAACAGCAGGATATGACCTTGATTTTATCAAGTTTATGGCAAAAAGAGTTATTTCACAGAAAGAGATATATACCGGAGGACTTACAATCAAAACAACCCTTGACAGTAATCTTCAGGACTTTGCCCAGAAAACACTTTCAGAATATGCACAGAAATACTCTGAAAGTCATGAAATTCCAGACCTTCAGTGTGCTGGGATGGCAATGACCAGATTTGGAGAAGTGCTGTTTGTCGTTGGAGGAACAGATTACAAAAAAACAAAACTAAACCGTGCATTTCAGATTTTAAGGCCTATAGGTTCTACGGCAAAGCCGATAACCTATCTTTCTGCATTCCAGAAAGGAATTTCCCCTTATGATTACATAGAGAACACACCAATAGAGCTTCCGATGGAAACAAAGGAAAAAAATGAAAAAGAACAAAAGTTCTGGCGACCTCAAAACTATTCAAGTAGATACAAAAAATACATTGAAGTTAAAGATGGATTGAGAAAATCCATAAATGTTGCCACTATTCATCTTGCAATGATGATTCCCAAAACTGTAAAAGCAAACCTTAAGAAATTCCGATTTACAAACGGGGATTTCAATCTATCTTACGTGCTGGGAAGTTTTCCTTCAAATCTTTACAGGATAATCAGAGCTTTCTCGGCAATAGAGAACGGAGGAATTTTATACAAACCTTTTGTAATCAAAGAAATCAATAATAAGCATGGAAATTTAATATACAAAGGAACTCCTTCTTTCACAAAAGTTGCCGATGCTAAAGATATAGCCATCCTGAGAACAATTCTTCAGGATGTTGTTAAAAACGGAACAGCAAGAAGAATAGCATACCTTACAAATATGTTTGATGTGGCAGGAAAAACAGGAACCACCGACAACTGGAGAGATGCTTACTTTACAGGATTTACAACATCCTTTGTAATGAGTGTATGGTACGGTAGGGACAGCTATAAAACCCTATGGAAGAGAGCTGACGGAGGGAGATTATCCGCTCCACCATGGGGAAAAATAGCACAAAAAATCTGTTCCGTTTACGGATGCGGAAAATTTACACCATCTTATGAAGAGATAGTTAAGAACGATTATCCTCTTCCGTCACTTCCTATAAAATCGGAAATTGACACATTTCTCTCAACAACTTCAATAGATTCAAACAGTATAATTCCCGCCCTTTAAACTCTAATAAAATCCTCCTAAGATTTGAATTCCACAATAAAACTGCTAAAATTCCACCGAACAAATTCGGGGAATAGATTGAAAAGAAAAGGAGTAAATTCGCTAACAAAAAAATCTTTACTGCTTCTCTTAGTTATGACTCTATTTTCTCTTGGACTTTCCTTATCGTTGGAAATATGGTTCTCTAAAAAACTGTTTTGCCAAATTAAAATTAAAGAGAAAAGAAGGATAGAACAGGCTTTTCCCACCCTAATCCAACTACATGAAAACCGTATAGGAAATATGCTAAACAGTTTCGGAATGTGGGATGAAATGTATGAAAACGTAAAAAAGAAAAATACCAAGTGGTTAAGAGAAATGTTTGAAGATGACGAAATGGTAACAACACAATTTGAAATATACGGAGTGTATAACGAAAAGGGAGAAGCCGTATATGTAAACCAACCTTTCTTTAACAAAAATGAAGTAAAACAAATAATAACCTACTTACGAAAGAATTTTAGAAAAGGGGACATGGCAAAACCGCTAACATTCTTCTTGTGGAAGGAAAAAGAAAACCTTTATCACGTTGGAATACTACCACTATCTGACAGTTACGGTTACATAAAAAGCTTTGGTTTTATATATTTTGGAACCTTATTCTCAAAAAAGGAAATTAAAGAAGCGGAAAAGCTTCTTTCAGTTAAAATGAAAGTTTTTAGCACAAGGCACCAGTTAAAAAAAGATAAAACCGAAATTACTACCATGCCCCTTAAAAATCTTTTTGGAGAAACTGTAGCTTTATTAAAGGTATATGAAGGAAATATTTTAACCTCTTTCTTCCATAACATAAAACATACTTTAATAATTATAGCAATTATACTGATAACATCATACACTATCATTTTCCTGATAATTTCACGGAAATTCTCAAACACAGTAAGAGAAATTCTTAAAGAGATAGCAATCTCCCTTGAAGAACTATCAAAAGGAAACTTTAATGCACTTAAAAACCTTGAGAAAATTTCCTCAAGAAAAGATGAACTCGGAATACTCACAGAAAACATTAAAAACGTCGGAGAGCAGCTATCTAAAAACCTTCTAACAGACCCTTTAACTGGAAGTTACAATAGACTATATTTCATAAAAAAACTTGAAGAAGATATAGAAAGGGCAAAAAGAGAGAAAACTCCCCTTGCATTTGCAATTATAGACCTTGATGATTTTAAAAATATAAATGATACATACGGACATAAAACGGGAGACCTTGTATTAAAAGAGTTTGTAAAAACTGCAAAAAACTGTATAAGAAAAATAGATACTTTAGCAAGAGTTGGTGGAGAAGAGTTTGCCCTGATATTTCCATCCGCAAATATAGATGCAGCAAGAAAAATAGTTGACAGGATAAGAAAAAACTTAAAACCGATAAAAACTGAAGACAATAGACATATTTCTTTAACCTTCAGTTGTGGTATCACGTCCTTCAAAAAAAATGATAATGTTGATACAATCTACCATCGTGCAGACATAGCCCTTTACAGAGCAAAAGAAAAAGGAAAAAACAGAACAGAAGTTGAGGAGTAATGAAGGAGAAAAAACGGTTTAAGATTACACAGGAAGATATTAAAACAGCTTCACTATCAAGCGTTGCCTTGAGTTTTGTCTTTGCAGTTGCAATAGGTTTTTTTATAGGTTACTATCTTGATAAGTGGCTTGGAACAAAACCGTGGATGACTCTTTTCTGGTTATTCATCGGGATAGCTGCTGGTTTTAAAAACATCTATATGGCCGTTCAGGATGGATATGACAGAAAAAAATTTTGAATTAAAAGTTTTAAAGATTCTGGCTATGGTTTCTTTTTTCGGAGTGGTTCCATTTGGTATATATTCAAAGCTGTCCGTTGCAAAAATATTATGGTTCATCTACGGAACATCGGTAATTTACCTGGATTACATATTTCTGGCAAGATTTTCATCACAATGGCGAAAAAAAATAATTCAAGGCAATAAAGGAACAGGGGGATCCTTTATATTAAAATACTTCGTTATAATACCTTTACTCTATGCAGGAATCAGGGTTGCACCACAGCACATCTTTGCTATAATTAGCGGTGCTGTATGGGCAACTTTCGCCTTTATTATAACTACAATCATAATCTTAAAGGAGAGGAGCGGATGGAACACGGAGGAGCATCAGGATTCATCACATGGCCAGTAGTTTACTGGACATGGATAACCATGGCTTTTGTTATCTTCATCTCATACCTGGTTTCAAGAAATCTCAAAAAAATACCAGGTAAACTCCAGTATCTTTTTGAAGCTTTTGTTGGTTTTATAGCCGGCGTTCTGGCCGATGCTTTAGGAGAGGAAAAAGGCTTATCCTTCCTATCGCTTGTAGGAGGACTTGCGTTCTTTATCCTTTCTTTAAACCTTGTAGGACTTGTTCCGGGAGCAATACAGCCTACATCAAACCTTAATACAACAGTAGGACTTGCACTTATATCCTTCTTCGCCTACAACATTGTTGCTGTTAAAGAGCAGGGACTTTTAAACTACCTAAAACATTTCCTGGGACCTGTTAAGGCCCTTGCACCTTTAATGCTGCCTATTGAAATTGTTTCTCACCTATCAAGAATTTTATCACTATCTCTTCGTCTCTTTGGAAACATGTTCGGTGACGAGATGATTGTCTGGGTTCTACTAAAAATGGTTCCTTTACTTGTTCCTGTATTCGGGCTTGCAATTGTATTTGGTAACAGCTTCTTACAGACTTATATTTTCTGTATGTTGACAGTTGTTTATCTATCACTTGCAGTACACCACGAAGAAGAGGAAGAACACTAAAACAACACTACTTGAAGTTTACGGAGGTATAGGATGAAAATTAAAAAGGAAACTCTTCTCTACACTCTTTTCCTTCTAATAGCAGGCGTTTTACCTGCTATGGCTGCAGAAGGTGCTGCAGCAGGAGCTGCTTCTGTTAAATCTGCTGCTGCTATGGCCGCCGGGCTTGCAATTGCCATTGGTGCTGCTGGCGCTGGTATCGGTCAGGGTATCGGTCTTAAAGGAACACAGGAGGCCATTGCAAGAAATCCAGGAGCTGCTGGAAGACTTACAACAAACATGTTTATCGGTCTTGCTCTTATTGAAGCTCTTGCTATTTACGCTCTCGTTGTTGCTCTTATCCTTCTATTTGTATTTTAATCTTAAAAGGCTATTATTAAAGGGGGAGTTAACTCCCCCTTTTTTTATATATTCCTTTCCCACAAAACCCTTACAAATTTCTGCTCTTCATTGTACTTAAATTTAAAATCTCCCTTATACGCACTGTTAACTGCTTCACCAATATATCTTGCAAGATGCTCTGTTGTTGTTGCTATCTCAATTACAGGAATACCATCTTCCTGCTTCTCCTCTACCCATAAAATTCTCTGAAGTGGCCTTAAACCTGAAACATCATCAACAACATTCTTAATTCTATTTAAAATCTCCTCTTTATGTTTCTCAAGAAATTTTCCTTTCAATACTACTATTCCGCCAGGATACTTATCCCTTTTTCTTCTGCACGCCGGACACAAAGTTTTGTTTACATCTGAGGGGAAAGAACCTTCCACATCCTCCTTCCACTGCCATCTACCATCTTTGAAGACAATACCGCACTCCGGGCACACAGTTGGTTCTGGATATTTCCTCCCTTCATAGTAAGGATTGTCACTTTCCCATGTGTACTCTTTTCTGCCTGCTGGAACATATCCCTGTCCCATGAAATACCTCCCATTTTTATTATTACTGTATTTCTAAATATAATTCTCACATTTGTTATTGCATATTAAAAAAAGAGATTGTATCTTTCATTAGTTTCAACCTCGGAGGCAAAATGCCGTGAAATTAAAATACAGAGAAAAGCGCAAACTTGCAGCAGCAAGAAGAAATTTTAATAGATTTATACCCGGACTTATCACAGGAGGTTCTGGAAACGACCCTGCTGGAATAGTTACTTACACTGCTGTAGGAGCAACCACAGGATATTCCCTGCTCTGGCTTTTACTGCTCTCAACCCCGATGATGATAGAAGTCCAGAATATGGCTGCTAAACTTGCTGTAGTAACAGAAAAAAGTCTTCCTGAAATAATCAAATCTATCTACTCAAAAAAGGTAACAATTTTTATAGTAACACTTCTTGTCATCGTAAACATAATCACAATAGGTGCAGATCTTCAGGGACTTTCAGAAATCCTTGCAATAATAACGAACTCTAAAGCTGTCTATTTTGACGCACCTTTAACCGCTCTTATAGCTTACCTTGTAATATTTAGAAGCTACAGAACAGTAAAAAAAGTTCTTGTTTTCTTTTCATCCATCCTCTCTGTCTACATAATTTCAGCAATTGTTGCAAAACCTGATATCGGTAAAATGGTGATCAATACATTTATTCCTCACATAAAAGCAAATCTAAGTTTTATAATAGCCGCTCTCGGTCTTCTCGGAACAACAATTTCCCCCTATCTTCTTTTCTGGCAATCATCTCAGGAGAGAGAAGAGCAAAAAACTGTAGTTCAGGTTGAAGAGGTCAAACTTGGCACCGTGGTCGGAATGGTATATTCAAATTTAGTGGCATATGCAATTATAGTAGCCGCAGCAGCGGAATTCTTCGGCAAAAATGTAAAGCTTGATACTGTAAAAGATGCAGCCCTTGCTTTAAAACCTTTTGCAGGAGAATACGCATTTGCACTTTTCAGCATAGGTATAATATTCTCCGGGCTCCTTGCCATCCCGGTGCTTGCAGGCTCAGCCGCATACGCTGTTGCAAACACATTCGGCTGGAGGGAAGGACTGAAAAACAGAGTGAGTGATGCAAAAGGATTTTATGCAGTATTTTTCGGTGCACTTGTAATAGGAAGTTTTATGCAGTTTTTCTCAATATCTACTGTTGACGCCCTATACTACAGCCAGGTGCTTGACGGCATTTTAATTCCTATAATTGTTGGAATACTTTTACTCTTGTGCAACAAAAAAGAGTTACTTGGTAAATATACCAACGGAATCTGGAGCAACGTATTTGGATTCATAACATTTTTCATAACAGCTATTTTATCGGTTATAATGGTTTATCAGATGGTTTCAGGAAAATAAAATGAATGGAAAAGTCTTAATAGTTGAAGACGACTCTATACAGAGGGAACTGCTTGAAGAAAGTTTAAATGAAAAAGGATTTGTTGTAGTTTCTGCCTCATCAGCTGAAGAGGGAAAAAGTATTCTTGAGAAAGAAAATGTTGATGTTGTAGTAACAGATGTAAAACTTCCAGGAAAATCTGGAATTGCATTTTTGAAAGAGATAAAAAATACCCGCCCTGAAACCGAAGTTGTAATTATCACAGCTTTCAGCAATATAGAGGACGCCGTTGAAGCTATAAAAGCAGGTGCCTTTCACTATATCACCAAACCTTACGATATAGATGTTCTTACAAATCTTCTAAACAAGTGCTGCGAACTTTCCCGCCTGAGAAAGAAGCCGGAAAGTTCCGATTTCATTTTCAAATCTCCTGTAATGAAAAACCTTATCTCCACAGTAAATATTTTCGCAAAAAGCGATGCACCGATTTTAATAACAGGCGAGAGCGGCACAGGTAAAGAGGTAATAGCAAGATACATCCATAAGATAAGCGAACGGAAAGGAAAATTTATACCCGTTAACTGCACATCAATCCCGGAAAACCTTTTTGAAAGCGAACTTTTCGGATATGAAAAAGGAGCGTTTTCAGGAGCAACAAAATCAAAACCGGGTTTAATAGAAGAAGCAGATAAGGGAACACTGTTTCTTGATGAAATAGGAGACTTACCCCTTTACCTGCAGGCAAAACTTTTAAGATTTCTTCAGGAAAAAGAGGTTAGAAGAGTTGGTGGACTTTCCACCAGAAAAGTTGATGTAAGAATCGTTGCCGCAACAAACAGAAATCTTGAAGAAGCTGTAAAAAAGGGGGAATTTAGAGAAGACCTGTTTTACAGACTTAACGTTTTAAGAGTTGAAATCCCACCTTTAAGAGAAAGGAAAGAAGACATAGTGGAACTTACAGGATTTTTCCTTAAAAAATTCAATACTAAATACGGTAAAAAGGTAATTCTGTCAAAAGATGCTTTAAACACACTGTTAAACTACACTTTCCCCGGAAATGTAAGAGAACTTGAAAACATCATCCACAGAGCTGTCCTAATAGCTGAAAATGAAATCACCTCCGAACATCTATTAATAAAATCAAACTCATCTGATATTAGAAAAACTCTACCTGAGCAGATTGAAGAACTTGAAAAAAAACTCATAAAAGAAGCCCTTGAGAAAGCAGGGTATGTTCAAACTAAAGCGGCAAAACTTCTTGGAATAGATGAGAAATCCTTAAGATATAAGCGGAAAAAGTATGGAATATAGAAGCAGACTTAAAATAGTTGTCCCTGTCATATTAACACTGACTCTTATGGGAGTTTTCAGCTTTAACTTTTACAGACTTAAGACCGAATGGGAAAATTTTTTCACATCAACCATCAACAATGAATTGAAACGGGTAAAATCTATGGTTGAAAGCACCGTGGAAAGTGGAGGTGATCCGGTTAGTTCACTTTCATCATACATGGAAAACTCAAGCCTTTTAAAAGGAGCAAAGATTAAACTTTACGATAGGACCGTAAAAGTTCCAGGATCAAATTTTGAAAAAAATTTTATGGAAAGAAAAATAGACTTTAAAAACTTCTCGGTAATACTATACTTTGACATATCAAAGGAAAAAGAGATAAACACCCATATATTAAATCAGTTTCTCATAGCCACAGCTATAAGCATTGCCCTCATTGCAGGAATTTTCCTATCCCTTAAACTCTATTTTGACGAAAGAGAAAGTCTGAGCAGAGAAACAGCAGAAAAAGAACGCCTTAAAAGCATCTCAATAGCGATCTCCTCAATACTTCACGAAGTAAAAAATAGCTTAAGCAGATTAAACATGATAGCTTATAGAATAGCAACAAAAAAAGACCTAAAATATGCAGAAATACTTCAAAAAGAGGTCCAGCAACTATCAAAATTTATAGATGAGGCAGCTGCCCTGAACAAACCTTTAAAACTGAATGTGAAAAAGTTAAACATTAAAGATATTATTGATGAAGCTGTTAAAGAGTTTAAAGAACTGACTTCATTGAAAGGGATAGAAATTATCTGTAAAGCAGAGAATATCTTTACTAAAGGGGATAAAAATCTTCTAAAAAGTGCACTAAGAAACATAATCAAAAACGGCATAGAAGCTCTTGATGTTTCAAACAAAAAAGAGAAAAAACTTATAATAGAGACAAAGAAAGGGAAAAACAGTCTCAAAATAATAATAAAAGATAACGCAAATATTCCGTGGAAAGAGGATGAACTATTTTCCCCTTTTAAAACCACCAAGGAAAAAGGTTTCGGCATTGGACTTTTCAGCGTTAAAAGAATAATAAAAGCTCACAATGGAACAGTTAAAGCTTACAAAAGTAAAGGTTACTCGGTATTTGAAATAACTATCCCTATAACCACTGCTTCTTCCTGAAATAGGCAAGAAATCCAAAGCTCATAAGAGCCATCATTCCTGTAACTATCAGAAGCCCTAAATGGGAGTCAGCAAACGGAAGGTCAACAATATTCATTCCGTAATATCCAGAAATCATGGTTATAGGTGCAAAAACGGTCATTATTATAGTCAGAGTTTTCATAATATCGTTAAGCTTAAACTCAACAAGAGAAGAAAAAACAGAGAAAATGTTCTGAAGCATTTCATGAAGCGTATCTATATGGTCATAAAGCATAACAAGCTCATCAGCCACATCCCTTAAAAAATGGATGCTCTGAGTTTTTCCAAATCGCGGAAGAGAGGAAAGAAAAGAACGAAAAACATCTCTCAACTGCTTCACCGTTCTCCTTAAAGAGATAATCTCAAAGCTAAGGTCTGAAATATCTTCAAGAAGCTCCGGGTTCTGCTCCCGGAAAACTTTAACCTCAATATCATCAAGCTGTCTTTCAAGAGTTAATGCAACTTTCTTACATCTATCAACAACAGTACTTGATATAAGCCAGAAAATTTTATCTGGAGTAATATCTTCCGGTTCTTCAAGTGAAAGTTCTATTTTTGTCTCTTCAAAAAGTTTTCTGCTTCCGATAGTAACAATCAGATCTTTCGTCCAGAAGATAGAAAACTTTCTCTTTCTACTGATTCTACCATCAAAATAGATAAGAAGGATAAATACGTAACTCTCAAAAGTTTCCGCTTTAGGTCTATCTTCAAGAATAACATCCTCTATTGAAAGTTCATTTATCTTCAGTTTCTCAAGTAGAAAATCCTCAATATCTTCCCTCATGTTTCTAAAATGGATCCAGAGCGGTTTCTTTTCAAGAATTTCAGCTAATTCATCAATAGAAACAGTTTGACTTTTAACTCCTTCATCCGTTTTAAACACAACCCAACATTTTTCCATATCTATTTCCTGTCAAAAAAGATACTCTTTCCTGAAACAGAAAGAGGAATCCCATAACCCACTTTAATCTCTTCTGGAATAAACCTTCCTTCAATAGCCGCCTTCCCAAAAGAAAACATTATTCTGTTATCAATTCTGTGGTCAGCAGCAACAGAAACGGCAGAACCTACAGCTATACCGAGATCTCCTATAGCATAGGCACAGTAAAACCCTTTTTTGACAGAGTCAATACAGTTTAAAGCTCCACAAAAACCACAATTGGGAACATTTCTTGGAGCAATCTTTGTTCCTATAAAAACAACTACAGGAGAATCAATAACATTTTTTCCATCCCTTATAAAAAATGGAATATTTTTCTCCCTTCCTATCTCAATCATAAACTCAGCAACTCTATCTTTTCTATCTCCTGTAAAAATATCAACATATAAAAGATTAACACCTCTTCCTTTAGGAGCTGTAACGGCTGCAGCACACATAAGCTCTGCAACTGTCATAACAGCATTTTCAATAAACCTCATTGTCCCTCCTGATGAAATTTCCAGAAAAATAATAAACAATTAACAGATGCTATTCAATTACTTTTAAAGGCCTCCCTTTAAAAGTAATTGCAAACCTCGTTATAAGCATACCAACTATAAATCCGCCAATATGGGCAAACCAGGCAACCCCTACTCCGTTAACAGATGTAGAAGCAAGAAGGCTCAAAAATTGCATTAAAAACCAAAAAAGTATCCAGATATAAGCAGGAACAACTATCAGGTCAACAAAAAAACCTAAAAAAACAAGAGTAACTATTTTAGCATTGGGATAAAGGACAAAATAGGCTCCAAGAACACCGCTTATAGCTCCTGAAGCACCTATTAAAGGGGCTACAGAGTCAGGATATGCAAAAACCTGCATAAGAGCAGCCATTACACCGCAGAAAGTGTAAAAGATAAAAAACTTTAACTTTCCAAAATAATCCTCAACGTTATCACCAAATATCCACAGAAACAGCATATTCCCGATTATATGGAAAAAACCTCCATGAAGATACTGATGACTGATAAGATTCCCGTAAGGGGTAAGAGGATCAGGGGGAGGAATATCAACTCCTCTAACTATTTCATAGGGAATTACACCGAAAGCGTGAAAAAGATAAACAACATTTCTGCCCATTGAAAGCTCAAAAAGAAAAATAATAACGCAAATGACAATTATGTAGGTTGTAACAACAGGCACCGTTCTGCTTTTATTTAAATCCTTTAAAGGTATCACCTATCCACATCTCCTTACTTTCCGGTACTTCCAAATCCTCTTTCCCCTCTCAAAGTTTCATCAAGGGAAGAAACCTTCTTTACCTCAAGAGGATAAAACCTTCTTGGAATAAGCTGAACAGCCCGCCACGGAAGCTCTGGAAACTCTTTTGAATGGTCAATCCTGACAAGAGGAACTTTAATTGTGCCTCTATACGTCATATCTATAATACCTACAGAGTTTGCAAGAATAAAACCGCTTTTATATATGCTTGAACGGGGAACAAGGTCAAGATAATATCCGGCAGGAGGTTTTACTTTAACTTTCGTATCAAAAAGATAAACATCTCCTGATTGCTTTACAACTTCAACAAGATACAAATCCCAGCCACTGTCAGAAATTCTCTTTTTAAAAGGAGGAATTCCCCCTTCTTCTACAGAAACCTCTATAAACTTTCTTTTCCAATCTCCTCCATAAAGAAAGGAGAGAAACTTTTCAAAATGGTATTCCGATCTTTCCCCTTTAGATTCATCATATATAGCATGTAAGAAGAGAACAGCTCCATCTCCTTTAAGAAAAAAACCCTCTCCTGCCTCATAAGGAGAAAAAGGAGAAAGAATCTCTGCTATCTTTTTAGAAAACCGGGGAACAGACGGAATAAAAACCGTCTTATTTCCCCACACACCGCTTGCTTCAAAAATACCTTTAACAAACTCAATATCCACAGAAAAACCTTCAGGAAAAGAGTAAAGGGAATAGATAAATTCTTCTCCCTCTCTTTTTAAATTTCCACCTAAAATGCTATGAATCTTAACAGCTACATCAAGGAATCTCTCATCAAACACTATATTTAGGCCTTTTCCATAAACCCAGCCAGCCGCCCAGTTAAAACCGTTCACTTACTTATCCTCCGGCTCAGCATAGAATCCACCACTTTTTCTGAGTTCCTTCTCCTCTTCCTCGTTAACATCAATTCTACTAAGCTTCATTCTTCCAAGCTTATCAATCTCTATAACCTTTACAGGAATAATATCACCAACCTTCACTTTATTGAGAATATCCTCTTTAAGCTCAGGAGGAAGCTTTGAAATATGAAGCAATCCTATTTTTCCAGGGAACATCTCAACAAAAGCACCGTAGTTTTCCACCCTGGTAACTCTTCCAAGATAAGTATTGCCAACGGCAATATCCTCTGTTACATCGTGAATCATCTTTATCGCCTGAGCTGCAGCTTCCTCTGAAGGAGCAGAAACAAGCACTGTGCCGTCCTCTTTTATATCTATCTTAACACCGGCCTTATCAAGTATCATTTTTATTGTCTTTCCGCCAGGTCCTATAAGATCTCTTGTTTTCTCAGGGTCAATGTGGGTAGAAACTATCCTTGGAGCAAAAGGAGAAACCTCTTCTCTCGGTTTATCTATCACAGCATCCATTCTGTCAAGAATGTAAAACCTTCCTTCCCTCGCCTGTTTAAGAGCTGTCATAAGAACATCCCGGGAAATACCTTTAACCTTTAAATCCATCTGAATAGCTGTCACTCCTTTTCGTGTTCCTGCAACCTTAAAGTCCATATCCCCAAGATGGTCCTCATCGCCAAGAATATCTGAAAGAACAACAAAATTATCCCCTTCTATAATCAATCCCATTGCTATACCAGCAACCTGCGCTTTTATAGGAACACCAGCATCCATCAGAGAAAGACTGCCTCCACAAACTGTCGCCATAGAAGAAGAACCGTTTGATTCAAGAATATCAGAAACAACCCTGATAACGTAAGGAAATTCAGATTCATCAGGAATTACAGGAGCAAGAGCCCTTTCAGCAAGAGCACCGTGCCCTATCTCTCTTCTTCCAGGTCCTCTCATAGGAGCAACTTCTCCAACACAAAACGGCGGAAAGTTATAGTGAAGCATGAACCTTTTTTCCTCTCCCGGCATAAGTCCTTCTACAAATTGATATTCCTCAGGAGTACCCAAAGTAGTAGTAACAAGTGCCTGAGTCTGTCCTCTGGTAAATAGTGCAGAACCGTGAGCCCTCGGCAAAACTCCGACTTCAACAGATATTGGTCTTATTTCATCAGGTTTTCTACCATCTATCCTTATCCTTCTATTTAGAACAAGCTGTCTTACAAACTTCTTTTCTGCCTCAGCAAACGCCTCTTTAGCAAGTTTTGCCATCTCCTCCGGTATCCCAAGCTCTATAAACATCTCCTCTCTTAGAGCACGAAGCTTCATTCGTCTTTCATGCTTGTCAGGAATTGTGATAATAGGTTCTATCCTTTCCATAACCCATTTTTCTATCTTTTCCCTTGTATCTTCATCAAGAGATGGGACTGTGAATTCGTATTTCTCTTTTCCTACAAGCTCTCTCAGCTCTTCCTGAAGCTTTACTATCTTTTTAATCTCCTCGTGAGCAAACAAAATAGCATCAAGAACTTCCTCTTCAGGAACCTCTTTTGCCCCTCCTTCAACCATAACAACCGCTTCATCTGTACCTGAAACAACAAGGTCTATATCCGCTTTCTGTCGCTCCTCATAAGAAGGATTGATTTTAAGCTCCCCATCTATCCTGCAAACACGAACGCCTGCCACAGGTTTTTCAAACGGAATTCTTGAAATATGAACAGCTGCTGAAGCACCATTTATAGCAAGAACAGAAGGATCATTTTCCTGATCAGCAGATATAACAAAAGCTATAACCTGAACATCATTTCTAAAACCTTTTGGAAAAATCGGCCTTATGGAACGGTCAATAACTCTTGATTTTAAAACTTCTTCGTCGGAAGGCTTGCCTTCCCTTTTTATAAATCCTCCAGGAATTTTACCAGCAGCATAAGCTCTCTCTCTATACTCAACAAGAAGAGGGAAAAAATCTATATCCTCCCGCGGTTCATCAGACATAACAGCAGTTACAAGAACAACAGTATCTCCCTGAGACACAACAACACTTCCGTCAGCCTGCTTTGCAACTTTACCTGTTTGAAAGACAAGAGGTTTACCTCCTATTTCTCCTGAAACTTCTGTTATTGACATCGGCTTCCTCCTTAAAAACATAAGCTCAATAGATATTATTTTTGTTTTTTAGATTTATGCAGAGATAGTATATCACCTGACACAGAACAATGGGAGGGGAAAATGTAGAAAGTAGAGATTGAAATAAGGGGGAAACTCCCCCTGAACAAAATTGAAAAATTTACTTTCTTAGACCAAGCTTTAAAACAATCTCTTTATACCTGTTAAAGTCTTTTTCCTTGAGATACTTCAGAAGTTTCTTTCTCCTTCCAACAAGCCTGTAAAGAGCTCTTTTGTTATTATTATCATGCTTATGCTCTCTAAAATGCTCTGTAAGAATGTTAATTCTCTCTGTTAAAAGAGCAATCTGAACTTCTGGAGAACCTGTATCCTTCTCATGAAAACCATACTTCTTTATAATTTCCTGCTTTACATCTTTATCTACAGCCATCTATATAACCTCCTGATTCTGTTTCACCGGTGACAAAGGCAAGGTGAAATTTATCAAAGGAAATCTTCTTTGTAAAGGGGTAATAGAATTAAAAAAACCTTATTTGTTACCCAAATTTATGGGATAATTACAACACTTAAGTTTCTTCCGGAGGACAAATGTTTGAATGGATTTTAATAGCGATTATAGCAGCGCTTGTCTTTAAAGGAAATCGGCTTATGGAACTTATAAAAACTTTTAGAATCGCAAAAGAAGAGTTTAAAAAAGGGAAGGAAGGTATTGAAGAAGAAGTAATCTGTGACGGAAAACCTAAAATAAAAGTTGTAAAAAGAAAATGACACAATAAGGAGAAAAGTTATGAAAAAACAAATTTTAACAGTTTTAGTAGCGGGACTTGTCATAGGCTGTGCTCCTGAAAAAGCAGAAGTAAAGACAAACATCCAAAAAGAACCAATAGTTATTAAACCTGAAATAAAAAAAGTAACCCCAAAATTTTTCATCGGAAAGGTTTTAAGCATAGCTCCTTTAAAAAATAAAAGGGGATTTTATGTTCTGAAAGTCAAGACTAATGATGGAATAATTTACAACATTCAGATAGATTCACGTTATCTTATAAAAGGACTGACTACCACCATAGGAGATACATTAAGAATTTACGGTTACTCTCCTTATTCTACAGCAGTTGTCCCGTTTAAAATATCTTCCGTCAAAACAGGTCTATTTTATTACTACACTCCTTACTGGAAAACAAATCCGCCGAAAAGGTGAAGAGGGTAAAACCGGCTGGATGCTGGTATAATTCAAACTATAAACTGAATATTATGAGGCACCATGGAAAAGTTACCTGAAAGGGATAACTTCTGTTTTGTATGCGGAAAAAAGAACCCAAAAGGTTTAAAACTTGAATTTAAAAAAGAAAACGGAAAAGTCTATACAACTTTTTTTCTTGATAAGTATTACCAGGGATACAGCAACATTATTCATGGTGGCGTCATATCAATGATACTTGATGAGGCAATGGCGCACCTTCAAACAGAAGAAGAAAGATTTTTAACAGGGAAAATTACAGTAAAGTTTATAAAACCTTTAAAAGTGGAAGAAAAGGTAACAGTTACAGCATGGATAGAGAAAAACCGAAAAAGATTAAAAGAAACCAGAGCAGTAATGAAGAAAGAAAACGGAGAAACAGTAGCAGAAGCAGAAGCTATAATGTTTGTTAAAAGGGAGAACACTGAATGAAAAATCTACTTATAAAGATGGCTGCAATGATTTTTATAGGAGTAGTTTCAGCAAAGGCTACCACAACCGCACAGGTTATGATAGATTCCATCTCCATAAGGAAGCAACCTGAAGGAGAGATAGTCGGCACTTTAGATAAAAACACAGAAATAACTTATCAAAACAGATATAACAACTGGATAAACACTTCCAGCGGATGGTTAAACAGTGATTTCACAAAACTATCCCCTCAAAACAGCTTTTTATTTACAGAAAAGATAGAAGGAACGTTTACTCTTATAGAAGAATCTCTTGAAGGAGTTTCTCTATACGGAAAAGAGATTTTAAAGGAAGGAAGCATTTTTCCTGTTATAAAATCTGAAAAAGGTATAACCATAATTGAAAAGAAGGGTGAAAAGATAGCAGTTCCAACAAGCAAAATAAAGATTGAAAAAGGAACTTTCCCGGCGGGAATAATTCTTAAAAATGGAACGTTAATTTCGGAAAAAGGAAAAACCCTGTCTTTCATAAAAGAAAAAACACCGTTTATAAAAATCGGCAATTTCATAGCTGTTAACGGAAAGTTTGGCAATTTTATACCGATAACTCCAAAAGTGAATCACATTTCTGCTTCAAGCATACTTTCAAAAGTAAATATTTTAGTAGATACATTCAATAGTGCCAGGATATCAAGTGCAATTACAGAAAGGCTTGGATATTTTCCAAAAGTTCTACCTATAACACCTGAAGATATTCACATCGTCAACCTTGAGGAAGAAAGAAAAGGTGTTTTTTTAAACATTAAATATATGTTCTATGACCTTGACGGAAGCAAAATGAAAGACAGAAAAACAAGACTTATTCTAAAAAGAGGAAATGAAGTTTTCTGGGAAAAAGTAAGCAAAGAAGTCTTCTCCCTATCTCCTTCAGTTAAATTTGTGCAAATAAATATCTTCCGCTACGACGGAAAAGGGAATTTTGAGAAAAAAGGATTTGTCGCCGTTGGAATAACCGATTTTAAAAAAGGAATCTGCGACGCTCCGCCTGAAAAATTTATGGAAAAGACAGAATCTGAATTAAGCGAAGACCTATGGTTCTTTGCAAATGAAGTTTATGAGAGGGTAGAAAATGGGAATTAAAGAAAATATAGAAGCTATAAAAGAGCGAATCTCTAACGCTGCCAGAAGAGCAGGAAGAGATCCAGAAGAGATAACGCTCCTTGCAGCATCCAAAACAAGAGCCCCACAGGAGATAAGAGAAGCTTTCAACTGCGGAATAAAAGTGTTTGGCGAGAATAGAGTTCAGGAAGCAAGAGAAAAAATCCCGGCACTTTCAGACCTCCCGATAGAGTGGCATATGATAGGCCATCTCCAGACAAACAAAGTTAAATACGCCGTAAAAATGTTCACATTAATTCATTCTGTTGATTCTGAAAATCTCATTGAAGAGCTTGAAAAAAGAGCAAAAAAAGAAGAAAAAATTCAGGAAGTTTTAATAGAGGTAAAGCTTTCCCCCGAGGAAACAAAACACGGATGCAAAGAAGATGAAGTTCCTTTTTTAGTTGAAAAAATCCTTGAAAAAGAAAACCTTAAACTGCTCGGATTTATGACAATACCTCCCTACGTTGAAAACAGAGAAGAGGTAAGGCCTTACTTTGCAAAACTCAGAGAGATAAAAGAAGCGATGGAAAGGAAATTTGGCAGAAGATTCCCTCATCTTTCTATGGGAATGACCCACGATTTTGAAGTGGCAATAGAAGAAGGAGCAACAATTGTTAGAATTGGAACAGCAATTTTTGGACCAAGAAACTATTAAAGGAGCGATGGATGAAAAAAGAGATTATTGAAAAACACCTGCCTTTAAACGAATATAAGAAAGCGGTTGAGCTTCTTGGCAGAGAACCCAATCTTGTTGAACTTGGCATATTCTCAGCTATGTGGTCAGAACACTGCTCTTATAAATCTTCCCGTGTTCATCTTTCAAAATTTCCCACAAAAGCTCCGTGGGTTGTTCAGGGACCCGGGGAAAATGCCGGAATAATCATGGTTGATGAAGAAAAAGGGATATGTGCGGCTTTTAAGGTTGAATCCCATAACCATCCCTCATTTATAGAACCTTTTAACGGAGCCGCAACAGGAGTTGGCGGAATTTTAAGAGATGTATTCACAATGGGAGCAAGACCAATAGCGTGTATGGACTCCTTAAGATTCGGGGAACTTTCCGACCCGAAAATGAAATATGTGATGAAAGGAGTGGTTTCTGGAATAAGTCACTATGGTAACTGCGTTGGCGTCCCAACAGTAGGTGGTGAGGTGTATTTTGATAGCTGTTATCAAACAAATCCTCTTGTAAACGCTTTTGCTCTTGGAATTGTGAAAAAGGATAAGATTTTCTACGCACAGGCAGCCGGTGTAGGAAATCCTGTAATTTATGTTGGTTCAAAAACAGGAAGGGACGGAATCCACGGAGCAACCATGGCATCTGAAGAGTTCTCATCAGAAGAGGAAGTTGAAAAAAAAGTAAACGTTCAGGTTGGAGACCCGTTTATTGAAAAACTACTGATAGAAGCGTGCCTTGAAGCAATGGAAACAGAAGGAATAATTGCAATTCAGGATATGGGAGCGGCAGGGCTGACATCTTCTTCTGTTGAGATGGCATCAAGAGGAAATGTAGGCGTTAAACTTGACCTTGATAAAGTTCCCACAAGAGAAGAAGGAATGACACCTTACGAGATTATGCTTTCAGAATCTCAGGAAAGAATGCTTGTTGTGTGCGAAAAAGGTAAAGAAGAAAATATTATAAAAGTATTTAAAAAATGGGGCCTTGATGCATGTATTATCGGTGAAATCATAGAAGAACCTGTAATAAGACTTTTCTGGCATAATGAAAAAGTCGCAGAGCTTCCAGTAAATATCCTGACAGATGAAGCACCTGTTTATTACAGACCTTTCAAAGTTCCACAGTATATAATAGAAAACAGAAGCTACAACCAGGAAATCCTCCCCCAGCCTGAAGACTTAAATGAAATAACATTAAAGCTTTTATCTTCCCCCACCATAGCAAGTAAAAGGTGGATTTATGAACAGTATGACCACATGGTTCAGATAAATACTGTTGTATATCCTGGCTCAGACGCTTCTGTTTTAAGAGTAAAGGAAAGCAGAAAAGGTATCGCTATAAGCTCTGACTGTAACTCAAGATACTGCTATCTTAATCCTTACGAAGGTGGAAAGATAGCTGTTGCAGAAGCTGCAAGAAATGTTGCATGCAGCGGTGCAACACCAAGAGCCATTACAGACTGTCTAAACTTTGCAAGTCCAGAAGATCCAGAAATAATGTGGCAATTTGTAAAATGCACCGACGGAATGGCAGATGCGTGTAAAATCCTTGAAACCCCTGTGGTAAGCGGAAATGTTAGCTTTTATAATGAAACCGCTCTTGAAAACGGAAAAAGAGCCATTTTCCCCACTCCAACAGTTGTATGTGTGGGCGTTCTGGAGAACGTTGAAAAAAGAATGACAAAAGATTTTAAAGATGAAGGTGATGTAATAATCCTGCTTGGAGAAAATACAGGTAATATTTCTGGAAGTGAATATCAGAAGCTTATTGAAGGAGAATTTAAAGGAACAGGGCAAACAATTGACCTCAAGTTTGAAAAGACCCTTCAAAACAGCATTGTTGAAGCTATCCAGAAAGAGCTTATAAAAAGTGCCCATGATATTTCAGAAGGAGGTATAGCCGTAGCTCTTTTTGAATCTTCTTTCGGAAGAAACCTCGGATTTGAAGTAAATCTAAACGACAATATCAGAAGTGATTTTCTGCTTTTTGGAGAAGAACAGAGCAGAATCATTATTTCTGTATCTCCAGAAAAAGAGGAAGAGGTGCTTGAATTTTTCAAAGAAAGAACCATCCCTGCAAAGAGAATAGGAGTGGTAAAAGGAAACAGAGGTATAATAAGTCATAATGGAAAAGAGGTCATAAATATCTCTGTAGAGGAGGCAAAACAGTATTACGAGACCGGCCTTGAAAAGAACCTTTAGGGAAAGAGATTTTTTAAAAGATTTTTTTCTCTACTATAAACTTTCAAGAGTAATATTTGCTGTATCTCTACTGCTTATTATCCTTTCCCTCTCGTTTTTACGGGAGGGAGCTTTCTCCTACACCAATCCCGCAATAGTTATCTTTATCTATTCAATAGTAGCAATGGCTTCCCTATTCTATAAAAAAGAGAACCCTTTAGATTTCCTTCTTGACATAATATTTATCTCCGCTCTAATAAGAAGCAATCTACTATACTGGGACTATGTATCAATACTTTATCTGTTCCCGATATTTTTCTCCTCGCTCTTTCTTGAGAAACCATACACAATCATATTTCCTGTTATAAGCCTTATAATCTACGGTGGAATTATCTACACAACAGGATACTATTCACAACAGGAGATATTAATAAAACTATTTCTGAACGGTGTAGCCTTTTTCTCCATCTACTTTGCAGGAAAAGCATTTGAGAAAAAACTGAAAACTCAATCACTTTACATTTTAGAACTTGAAAAGGAAAAGAGAAAAAATGAAGTATTCAAAAGACTTTACCACATAAGTGCTGACCTTGCACATGAAATTAAAAACCCCGTTGCATCAATAAAAGCAGCTGTAGAACTTTTAGATGAAGCTGAAAAACCAAACAGAAAACTCCTTAACCTTATAAAAAAAGAAACCATAAGACTTTCAAACATAGTAAACGATTTTTTAATACTCTCAAGACCACTTGATATGCAAAAGTCTGAAATATCAATAATAGAACTTATAAAGAATATTGTCGATTCTTTAAAAGTTATCCATCCCGATAAAAAAACAAAGGTAAATTTAAAAACCGATAGAAACTTAAAACTACTCTTACCTTATAAGTCATTTTTTTCAGCTATCTCAAATCTTATAAAAAACAGCTTTGAATGGGCAGAAAGTGAAGTGGAAATAACTGTAGAAGAGACAGAGAAAACTGTTAAAATAATTATAAAAGACGACGGACCGGGAATAAAAAAGGAACATTTAGATACTATATTTGAACCTTTCTTCACAACGAAGAAAGAAGGAAGTGGACTTGGACTTGCAATAGCAAAGCGGGTGGCAATAGAACTTGGAGGAAACTTAACAGTAAAAAATTCCCCTGAGAAAGGAGCAATTTTCATATTTGAAATACCAAAAAAGAAGAGAACAGAAGATGAAAGCGCTTATAGTTGATGATGAGAAAAGCATCAGGGATATACTATCCATAATGCTTTCAGAGTTTAACTTTGACATTGAAGAAGCAGAAACCGTAAAAGAAGCCAGTAAAAAGCTAAATGAAAGCAGGTTTGACCTTCTACTTCTTGACCTTAGATTGCCTGACGGCCACGGTATGGACATACTGAGAACTCTCAGGGAAAAAGGTAAAAAAACAGAAGTGATAATTATCACTGCCTTTGGTTCGGCAGAAACTGCACAGGAAGCGTTAAAACTCGGAGCGTTTGATTATGTCACAAAACCTTTTGATGTTTCAGAATTAAGACTGATACTGAGAAATGTAAAGAAAAAAATAGAGCTTGAAAAGAAAGTTGAAGAGTATGAAAAAACATATAAAGAGTTCATAGGAGAATCTCCCCAAATCCGCAGGATAAAAGAGTTCATAAAAAAAATAGCTCCCTTTGACACAAACGTGCTTATACTTGGGGAAAGCGGAACAGGAAAAGAGGTTGTGGCACAAACAATTCATCAATTAAGCCACAGGAAAGACAAACCCTTTATAGCAATAAACTGTGCATCTCTTCCGTCAGAACTTCTTGAAAGTGAACTTTTTGGATATAAAAAAGGAGCTTTTACAGGTGCAGTATCAAACAAAAAAGGTCTCATAGAACAGGCTGACGGCGGAACACTTTTTCTTGATGAAATAGGAGACATGCCTCTTCCCCTTCAGGCAAAAATTCTAAGATTCATAGAGGATAGAAAAATCCGCCCTATTGGAAGCCTTGAAGAGAAAGAGGTGGACGTTCGGATAATTGCTGCTACCAACAAAAACCTTGAAGAGCTTATAAACAAAGGACTGTTTCGTGAAGACCTTTACTACAGACTTTCAACCATAACTGTAGAACTACCTCCTCTAAGAGAAAGAAAAGAGGACATTCCTCTTCTTGTTAAATATTTCCTTGAAAAACTTTCAAAAAAATACAAAAAAGAGATAAAAAGAATAGACCCGGACTTTTTAGACTATCTTTATTCCCTGCCTTTTAAGGGAAACGTAAGGGAACTCAGAAATATTGTTGAAAAGGCGATTATTCTTTCTGACGGAGAAACTCTTACAATTCCGGGAAAAAGAGAAAAGGAACTAACTTCCAAAATAAAAATCGGGGATTTTCCAGAAAATGGGGTAAATCTTAAAAAAATCCTTGAAGAAACAGAAAAATTTTACCTGAAAAAAGCCCTTGAAAAGGCAAGCGGGAAAAAGATAGAAGCTGCAAAACTGCTGGGTTTGACCTTCAGAGAGTTCCGTTATAGACTTTCAAAGTATCAAATTGAAGACAAATTAAGCTAACTTTAGTTGGCTGTGATAGAAATTTAACATAATATTTACACTGTTTTAGATAAACTTAAATATTGTTGACACTACATATTCTCTCTGTTATTATTAGTTGTAAAGTTGAAAATCCCAAAGCAGGAGGGTCGTTAATAATGAGAGGGAAATTAAAAGCACTCATCCTCTGTTCTATGCTGATGGGTGCTACAACGGCTTACGGTGTAACCCTTACAAACTGCCCACCCTCCCTTACAGCAGGAGGAAATCTTCCGAAAATAGGTCCGGAAGAGAAGGCTTTATTTACTAACCCGGTTCAACCGTTAAAGCCAGCCGATTGTGGTGCCTGTCACTATAGTATCTATAAAGCGATGCAGAAAGAGGGTGGAAGACACAAGTTTGATTGTACTATCTGTCACAAGAAGTTCCACGAATGGAACCCTAAAATGGGTGTAAAAGGCTGGCAGGAGATGATGCCAAAATGTGCCACATGTCACGGTCTATACCACGGCCCAACTATACCTGATTGTGCTAAATGTCACACAGATCCACACGCTATCAAAAAGCCAATGCCTGTTACAACACCGTTTACTGGCTTTGTTGGCGGTAAGAAGTATCCAGGAACAGGCCAGCCTGAAAACTACGTGGCTAAAAACTGTCAGGTATGTCATGAACCAATCTATGACCTTATGCAGCAAAAAGTTACGAAACATACAGAAATCGGCTGCGCTGCATGTCACCATTCTGAACACGGATACATTCCAGAGTGTCTTGAATGTCACCTTCCACACACACCAGAACAGACAAACAACGATTGCTTTGCATGCCACCACAATCCACACGATCCTCTCAACATCACATACGGCAAGAACACTCCAAATTCTCAGTGTGCTGCATGTCACGCTCTTGTTACAAAGAATCTGGAAACATCACCTACAAAACACAGCAAGGTTGCATGTGTTGCATGTCACCACAGCAAGCACGGATTTATCCCAAGATGTCAGGATTGTCACGGAGAGTATCCACACGGAAAGGCTATCCACGAAAAATATCCAGATTGTCTCACATGTCACATCACTCCTCACGACCCAGCATGCAGAAGCAATCCAAAACCAGACGATGTTCTCAAAGCAGAATTTGCAGAAGAATACAAAGCTCTGGAAAAACTCAAAGCATTCAGAGCAAAAGGTGGAAAACTCAACTACATCAATCTGGAAAAACTTACAAAGTAATCATTATAAGTACCATCAAAAAGGGGAGCAGTTGCTCCCCTTTTTCCATTTTAAAACCCCTATTTTTCTAAACTGTTATATAATTCCTTCAATAACATCATCCATTTTAAAGGAAGCTTGATGCTTAACAGATTAAGAGAAGACATCTCTACAGTTTTTGAAAGAGACCCTGCCGCAAGAAGTATATTAGAGGTTATAACCTGCTACCCGGGTCTTCACGCAGTATGGATGCACAGAATAGCACACTGGCTTTGGAATAAAAACTTAAAACTTCCTGCAAGGCTAATTTCACATTTTGCAAGATGGATAACCGGAATAGAAATACATCCTGGTGCAAAAATAGGAAGAAGATTTTTTATAGACCATGGAATGGGTGTTGTTATAGGTGAAACAACAGAAATCGGAAATGATGTAACAATATATCATCAGGTAACTCTCGGAGGAACAAGCACCCACAAAGGAAAAAGGCATCCTACAATTGGTAACAATGTAGTTATAGGGGCAGGTGCCAAAATACTTGGTCCTATAAAAATCGGAGATAACTGTAAAATAGGTGCGAACTCCGTAGTTGTAAAAGATGTTCCCCCAAATTCAACTGTTGTAGGTATACCTGGAAAGATAGTAAAAAGGGACGGAATAAGAACTACAAGGGTTGACCTTGAACATGGACAGCTCCCAGACCCTGTTATGGAAACTTTAAAACAGATGCTTGATATAATTCATTTTCTTGAACTGGAAATAAAAACCCTAAAAGAGGACAAAAAATGAAAACCTTAAAATTTTTAATAATCCTATTACTTTTACCTGTAACAGTTTTAGCTCAGACCTACTACTCCATCCAGATTTCCGCAAGAAAAAGCCTAAAAGATGCTGTCAAAATTCTAAAACAGGTTGAAAACTACCAGGATGCAAGAATTGACAAAGTTGACGGATTTTTCAAGGTAAGAGTTGGGTTATTTGAAACATACAAAGACGCAAGAAGCTATCTTCTAACAAGCGGAATAAAAAAGCAGTTTAAAGACGCATTCATCTCAAAGGTAACAGATAAAGTTCTTGAAAACAGCATATTCCCTCCAGAATTAATAGAACAGCAAGAACCTGTGAAAAAAGAACCTATAGAAAAAGAAACAAAACCGAAAGAGAAAACCAACTACTCAATCACAATTTTAAAAACTAAAAGCATAGAAGAAGCAGCAAAATTTTTCATTAACCTTCCTGAAACTGTAAAGAAACACGCGTTTATATACAAAGATAATAACAAAACATACTCTGTAAGGCTTTTTATTGAACCAGGAAAGGAAAAAATAACAGAAAGACTTTCACAGATAAAGCAATACCATTTTGAAACAAAAATAGAACCTACTGACAAAAAAAACATAGTAAATATTAAAATTAAATCTTCCAGCAAAACCGATAAAAATCAAATATCTGAAAAAGAAGAGAGGAAATCTAATAAAAAAGCAGAAGTTGAAAAAGCAAAGAAGACGCAAAAACAGACAGAAAAGAAAGGAAAAAGCTACTCTCCAATAACCGTCTTAATAGCGGGAATTGTAGTCATAACAGCGATTGTCATTATTATAAAAAGAGGAAAAAATAGTGAAACTTCTGAAGCGAAAGATATGTACCATATCCTTGAAGAAGCCCTTAAAAAAGGTAACACTTCCCTTGTTAAAGAAATTGTAGTTCCCTATCTTTCAAGATTCCCAGAAGACATAAAAGCACAGGAATTTTACGCCATGGCACTTGAAAAAGAGGGAAGATACATGGAAGCTGCAGATATATATTTCACCATAGCAGAAGTCCTTGAAGGAAAACAGCAGTTTGAAGATGCGATGAGATACAAAAAAAAAGCTGAAGAGCTCGTAAACAAAGAATTCAATAAAAAAAGAAAACAGTAAAGAGGCGCATGTGAAACAAAAAACAGTTTATCTTTTTGATGGAACAAGCTTTGCTTACAGAGCATTTTACGCAATTAAGGGACTCTCTACATCAAAAGGATTTCCGACAAACGCCATTTACGGTTTTGCAAGAATGTTTCTAAAACTTTATAGAGAACTGAAACCTGAATATGTTGCAGTTGCTTTTGATGTAAGCAGAAAAACTTTCAGAGAAAAAATTTCTTCAGACTACAAAGCAAATAGGAAACCCGCCCCTGACGATTTTAAAGCCCAGTTACCATATATAAAAAAATTTCTAACCTGCCTTGGCATTCCCGTAATAGAAAAGGAAGGATTTGAAGCTGATGACATTTTAGGAACACTGGCAGGAAAACTATCAGAAAAGAGATTTAAGGTAATAATCGTTTCCCCAGACAAGGATATAAGACAGCTTATAAATGAGAAAGTATCAGTTCTCTCCATAACACCTCAGAAAAAAACTGAAATTCTTTACACCTTTGAAAAGTTTATAGACACATTTGACTACAGTCCCTCTCAAATTCCGGACATTTTCGGACTTGCAGGAGATACAAGCGATAACATTCCAGGAGTTCCCGGAATAGGAGAGAAAACGGCAACAAAACTGATAAAAGAATTTGGTTCTCTTGAAAATCTTTATGAAAATCTTGAAAAACTGCCTCCAAAAAGAAAAGAAACTCTTAAAAACTTTAAAGAACAGGCTTTCATAAGCAAGCAACTTGCAACGATAGACTGCAACGTTCCAATAGACGTTTCAGAAAAAGAACTTAAAAAGAAGAATCCGGATGAAAAATGTTTATCGGAACTTTTAAAAGAGCTTGAAATGGTTTCTATAGTTAAAGAATTAAAAGAAATTTTTCCTTCCCTTAAACTTAGTAACAACATTGAAGAATCAAAAGAGGTTGAAGAAAGCAAAATAGAAGAATTTCTAAAAGAGAAAGACCTTTTCACAAAAAAAAAGATAGGACTGCTTGATAATAAAAAAACCATAGTGGCAGTGCAAGAAAGTTTATTCTCTTCCATAGAAAAACCTGAAAAATTCATAGAACTGGCAGACGAAATTTTCACATTTAATCTTAAAGAGTTTTACCATAAATATGGAAACACAAAACACCACAAAAAATTTTTTGACATATCAATAGGTGAATACCTCCTTAATTCTATTCAAAAAGACTACTCTCCTGAAACAATTATAAAAAAACACCTTAAAATTGTTGAAATTGAGAACACTGAAAAGTTTGCTCACCACATCATAAAAATAGGGGAAACTGTAAAGAAAGAACTTATCAAGGAAAATTTGCTTACTCTTTACAAAGAGATAGAGCACCCTTTAATTGAGGTTCTCTTCTTTATGGAGAAAAGAGGAGTTCTATTTGACCGAGACTACATGGAAAATTTAAAAGAAACTCTTACAGAAAGAATGACCAAACTTGAAAAATTGATTTTTCAAATAGCAGGAAAAACTTTCAACCTTAACTCTCCAAAACAACTCTCAAAAATACTGTTTGACAAGCTCCAGATTAAACCTGTAAAAAAAACAAAATCTGGATACTCTACCGATGTTGAAGTTTTAACAACTCTTGCGTTAAACGGCTACAAAATTGCCGAATACATCCTTGAATACAGAAAATACTCAAAACTAATAGGAACTTTTGTTGACGGAATAGTTAAGCACATGGATAGAAATGGAAGAGTGCACACAACGTTTATTCAGACCGGAACTGCAACAGGAAGATTATCAAGTTCTGAACCAAACCTTCAAAACCTTCCCGTTTCAGATGAAATATCAAAACAGATAAGAAAATCTGTAATAGCTCCAGAAAACTACTTACTTTTGTGGGCTGACTACTCACAGATAGAACTGAGAATACTTGCTCACCTATCACAGGACGAAAAACTTATAAAAGCGTATAAGGAAGGAAAGGATATTCACAGGGAAACAGCATCAATACTTTTTAACGTTGATTTTTCCAGTGTAGATGAAAAGATGCGGAAAGTTGCCAAAATGGTTAATTTTGGAATAATCTACGGAATGAGCCCTCAAGGCCTATCTCAAAGACTTGGGATTCCTATAAATGAAGCAAAAGAGTATATAGAAAACTATTTCAAAAAATTCCCTTCTGTTAAAGAGTTTATTGAAAAAACAATAGATGAAGCCTACCGCAAAGGATATGTTAAAACACTCTTTGGAAGAAAGAGACCTGTCCCTGAACTTAAAGCAAAAAACAGCAACATAAGAAATTTTGGTGAAAGAGCAGCATTTAACGCAGTTATTCAGGGAACAGCAGCAGACATAATGAAAATCGCAATGATAAAACTGTTTAATCAATTTAAGAACACAAATATATATCTCACTCTACAGGTTCACGACGAGATAGTTATGGAAGTACCAGAAAGCCAGATAAATCCTGTAAGGAAACAGGTAAAGGAGATAATGGAATCGGCAACTAACCTTGATATTCCTTTAACTGTTGATATCAATACTGGAAAAAGATGGGAATAAAACAGGCAGGCCCGTAAGCCGGGTTCTGTTTTAGAGGGTCATTTCTCTAAGCGGCTTACCCGTCGGCTTCGGGCGGGCAACCCTCAAACGCCGACCTATTTAGCCTTGCTCCGGGAGGGGGTTACCGTGCCCTTCCACCTCACGGTAGAAGGCGGTGGTCTCTTACACCACCTTTTCACCCTTACCCTGAAAAAATCAGGGCGGTCTGTTTTCTGTGGCCCTATCCGCAGGGTTACCCCTGCCTGGCTCAACGCCAGCTCCCTGCCCTGTGGAGCCCGGACTTTCCTCTTCCCGAAAGGGAAGCGACCCTCCAGCCTGCCTGTCTAAAATAGAAATATTGGAAAACATCAAAGTAAAATCAATAGTATATGGAAATAAAAATTTGGTGGGTATTAGAATGGTGGGCCTGGGAGGACTTGAACCTCCGACCGTCCGGTTATGAGCCGGATGCTCTGACCAACTGAGCTACAGGCCCTCTATTTGATGGTGGAGCCGGTGGGATTCGAACCCACGACCTTCAGACTGCCAGCCTGACGCTCTCCCAGCTGAGCTACGGCCCCGCAGTCTTGTTTTAAAACGGGGTATATAAATGGCGTCCCCAGGGGGATTCGAACCCCCGTCGCCGGCGTGAAAGGCCGGTGTCCTAGGCCGGGCTAGACGATGGGGACGCTTTAATGGTGAGCCGCCCAGGACTTGAACCTGGGACCTACGGATTAAAAGTCCGTTGCTCTACCAGCTGAGCTAGCGGCTCACTTTTGGCGAGTGATAATATAGGTTCTTATATTCCCGATGTCAACCAATATTAAAAAATTTTTCCTGCATAGGTATACACATACTCCCCACCCACACCAAAGGAAAAAGGCTGCCCACCTGGTAGTTAAAATATTAAGAGCACTAAACATTCAAATTTTCAGAAAACCAAAACCACTACCAGGAGGACAACCATGCAGCTAAATATAAACCTATACCACG